>CANFIE010000240.1 GCA_947446625.1 Acetobacteraceae bacterium
CGCCGCCCTGGCCCAGCACGACGTGCTGCGCGGCGTCGTACTGCCACCGCACGCCGCTCACGCCGGGCGCGCCGTTTTATTCCTGCGCGGCCAGCGCATCCAGCGGGCGCGGCGCCTGGGGCAGCCCGGCGCTGCCGGGGGTATAGGCCATCAGGGTTTCGTCGGTATTGGCCAGGGCAGGGTCCAGCTGAATATCGCCCTCAAACGGATGCTTCAGCCCCAGCCCATGGCCAATCTCATGCAGCAGCACGCTGAAGCCGATGCGCGTCGCGCTCGGCGCCAGGCTGTCGGTGCCGAACAGCGGCAGGCTCAGCGCCACAGCGCCGAAGGGCGGGCCGTAGCTCAGCCCGGCCATGGCCAGGTTGCCGAAATCCTCCAGCCGGAAGCGCAGATCCACCCCCTGGCCGGCCAGCCGGTCCGGCACCTCCACGAAGCTCAGCCCTGCCACCGCCGCCCAGGCCGCCAGCGCCTGGCGCGCACTGGCCTGCTGCGCGGCGTTGAAGGCGGCCCAATGCCCGGCCGCCAGCCCATGGCCGAAATCGCCCAAGCCATCCTGCGCGAAGCTGAAGCTCACCACCTGGGCCAACCCAGGCGAGGCAGCCCAGCTGGCGCCAGTCAGCAGGGCATCGGGAGAGGGCGTGGCGGGCATGGCAGGGCTTCCGGGCTGGCGCCGGGGATGGCGCCAGAACCGGGTAACCCCACCAGGGTCGTTAACCCAATAGAAAAGAGATTAAGAAACCTTTTTGATACATTATCTATTAATAAGTAAATATTGGTTAAAGCGTAAACAACCGCCCCCATTGCGCCAACGGTGCCGTGGCCGTGCCGCCAGCCCGCAACCCGCCCCAGAGCGAAACCGCAATGCTGTCCAGCAGCACCGTACCCAGCTCGGCCTCCAACCGCGGTGCCAGGTTGGTGCCGCGGAAATTGGTGCAGTGGATGATGATCGCCTCGGGCCTGGCCGCTGCCGCCTCGCGCACCAGGCGTTCCACCGTGGCTTCGCTGTGTTCGGCAAAGCTGTAATTGCCGGGGTCTTCCAAATGCCGCTCGGCCACGCAGTCCAGCCCCGCCGCGCCCAGATTCTCCACAATCCGCCCCTGCACGCTGGCCAGATACGGCGTCACCAGCGCCACCCGCCGGGCGCCCAGCAGCGCCAGCGCCTCCATCAGCGCCAGGGTGCAGGTGGTGGCCGGAATGCCGGTGGCAGCGGTGCAGGCGGCGGCCAGGGCCCGATCCGCCTCCAGCCCCAGCCAACTGCCGCTGGTGCCGTTCCAGCACAGCGACTCCACCTTGGCATCGGCCAGCAATTCGGCCGCCGCCACCACCGGGGCTTGGGTGAACTGCGCATTGGCGCTGGCATCCAGCCCAATGCTCAGCACCCGAAACCGGCCGAAATGCGCGGTATGCGGCGTGCCGCGCAGCATTTCGGCGGTGTAGGGCTCCAGCACCGTGTTGGAGGAAGGGGTGAGCATGCCTAGCCGCATCGGAACCTCGTTGCCCGGAAAGCGGGTCGCGGTCATTCTCCCGCGCCTGAGCAGGAGTGCCAAGCCAATGCCGAATGTGCCCGATATCAGCCCCAAGGAAACCTGGGCCGCCCTACAGGCCGACCCCGATGCGGTGCTGATTGATGTGCGCACCGATATGGAATGGGCCAATATCGGCGTGCCGGTGCTGGAGACCCTGGGCAAGCAGGTGGTGCTGGCGTCGTGGCAACTCGCGCCCAGCATGCAGGTGAACCCCGGCTTCATCGAGGAACTCAAGGCCGCCGGGCTGAAGCCGCAGCAGAAGCTCTACTTCCTCTGCCGCAGCGGCGTGCGCAGCCAATCCGCCGGGCAGGCTGCCGTGGCCGCTGGCTTCCCGCATGCCTTCAACGTGGCGGACGGCTTTGAAGGCCCGCCCAACATGCTGGGCCAGCGCGGCACCAGCGCCGGCTGGCAGGCCGACAAGCTGCCCTGGACCAAATAACCCACCACCGGAAACGCCCATGACTCCCTTGCCGCTGCAAAGCGAATTCCTGTTCCGCATGGTGCTGCACGCCGGCGCCCCGCACATGACCACCAATGATTTGCGCGTGGTGCCGGTGACCGGCGGCACCTTCGAGGGCCCCACCCTGAAGGGCAAGCTGGTGCCCGGCACCACGGCCGACTGGCTGCGCGTGGAACCCGACGGCACCAGCCGCATGGATGTGCGCCTGGTGATGCAGACCGAGCAGGGCCAAACCTTCTTCATGATCTACAGCGGCGTCCGCCACGGCCCCGCCGAGGTCATCGCCGCGCTGGGCCGGGGCGAGCAGGTGGACCCCAGCAGCTACTACTTCCGCATCAGCGTGAAGTTCGAAACCAGCGACCCCGCTTTGGCCTGGCTGAACAAGGTGGTGGCCGTGGGCGTGGGCCAGCGCCCGCCTGCCGGGCCGACCTACGATATCTACGTCATCCGGTAGGGCAGGGGGGCGCGAAAGCGCCCCTCACTTATCCTGCCAGGGCCGCCGCGCCCAAAGGCCGCGCAGATCCTGCTCGGTGGCCAAAACGGTGCGGCGGTACTCGGCGCCAATCTGCGGTGCCAGCGGCAGGCCCAGCTTGTCGGCCTCGGCCAGAAAGGCCGGGTCGGCCATGGCGGCGCGGAAGGCCGCTTCCAGCCGCGCCGTCACCTCGGCCGGCAGCCCGCCCGGGGCGGCAATGCCGCGCGTGGCGCCGCTGATCACGTCCATCCCCTGTTCCTTCAGCGTCGGCACCTGCGCGGTTTGCGCCCAACGCGTGGCGCCCGCTTGCCCCAGGCACCGAATCGCCCCGGCCCGCAGCTGCGCCAGCCCTTCGCTCATGTTGAAGGCGCCCAACTGCAAATGCCCACCCAGCAGCGCGGTTTGCAGCGGCGCACTGCCATTGAACGGCGCGTGGTTCATCGGCCGCAGCCGGGCGGCTTCCTCCACCGCAATCACCAGCAAATGGTCATCCGAGCCGATGCCGGTGGTGCCATAGGTCACCTCGCCGGGCTTTTCCCGCGCCGCGCGCAGCAAATCCTCCAGCGTTTTCCAGGGTGAGGCAGCGGCCACGAACAAGCCACCCGGGTCATCCACCACATTGGCAATGAAGGTAAAGGCCTCGGGCCGATAGCGGGTGGCGCGCTCAATCGGGTAGGTCACCAGGGCCGGCACGCTGGTGGCCAGCAGGGTATAGCCATCCGGCGCGGCGGCCTGCCCGGCCTCAAACCCCAACTGCCCACCGGCGCCGGGGCGGTTCACCATCACAAACCGCGCGCCTTCCAGGTGCCGAGCCACGGCGGCGGTTACCACCCGGGCCATGCTGTCCACCCCGCCGCCGGGCGGGTAGGGCACAATCACCTCAATGGGTCTATCCGCCGGCCAGGCCGCCCGCGCCAGCCGGGGCGCCCCCAGCGTGAAGGCGGTGGCACCCACAAGCAGGTTGCGGCGGCTGGCCATGGCGTTTCCCCGTGTTTTTGTCAGTTATTCTGCACGTTCAGCTTGGCCAGAATGGGCCGCCATTGGCTATCCTGATCACGCAGGAACTGGGCGAATTCCTCCGGCGTGTTGCCGATGATGAACTGCGCGTCGTTGGTCAGCCGCTCGCGGATGCGCTGGTCCTTCAGCGCTTCCACCGCCGCGCCATGCAGGCGGCGCACGGCGGCATCCGGCGTGCGGGCCGGGGCCAGCAGGCCAAACCAGCTCAGCGCCTCCAGCCCGGCCGAGTATTCCCCGGTGCAGGGCACTTCCGGCGTGCTGGGCATGCGCTGCTTGCTGGTCCACAGCAGCAGCTTGCCCTGCCGATTGGCCCGCACCGGCAGGGCGGTGCCACCGGCCACCACCAGCATGTTCAGGTTGCCGGCCACAAAATCGTTCAGCGCCGCCGCGTCACCCCGATAGGTCACGTCCTGCATGGTGATGCCCAGCTTCTCCAGCACCATCAGCATGGCCACATTGGTCAGCGTGGTCGGGCCATTGGTGCCGTAGGTCATGCTGCCGGGGCGGGCCTTGGCCTGGGCAATCCAGGCGGCCACATCGGCCGGGCCGTTATTCTGCGCAATGATGGCGAAGGGGTAGGTCGTCGCCAGGCTTATCGGCGCGAAATCCTCCACCTTGTACGGCAGGTTCGGCACCACCAGCGGGTTGATGCTGAGCGTGGTACCGGAGGACATCAGGATGGTGTGGCCATCCGGCTGGGCGCGGGCCACGTATTCGCCGCCCACAATGGTATTGCCGCCAGCGCGGTTTTCCACCTGCACCGCCTGGCCCAGCACGGCGGTCATCCGCTCGGCCATCAGGCGGGACAGGATATCGGTGCTGCCGCCGGGCGCGAAGGGCACCACGATGGTAACGGCGCGCAACGCCTGGGCCAGGGCAGGGCTGGCCAAGGGGGCGGCGATACTGGCGCCCAGCAGCAGGCGGCGAGTGGTGGGCATGGTGGTTTCCTCCGGCCAAGTTAACCGGCTTTTGCCACCAACCCCGCCCGGACGCTACCGTTCTGCCGGCCGCCGGGGGCTCAACGCCGCCCGGCCAGCGCCTTGTTCTCCAGCCGGCTCAACACCCGCACCATGGGCCAGAGCAGGATGAAGTAGATCACCGCCGCCGCCACAATGGGCGTGGCGTTGTAGGTCACGCTCTGCGCCTGCCGCGCCTGGAACAGCAATTCCGGCAGCGCCACCACGCTGGCGATGCTGGTCAGCTTCACCACTTCCAGCGTGTTGCTGATCAGGTCCGGCAGCACGTTGCGGAAGGCCTGCGGCAGCACGATGTAGCGCAGCGTCTGCGCCCGGGTCAGCCCGGTACTGCGCGCCGCTTCCTGCTGGCCCTTCGGCACGCTCTCAATGCCGGCGCGCAGAATCTCGCCGTAATAGCTGCCGGTGTTCAGGAAGAACCCCACCGCCACGGCGCCCCAGGCGCTGATCTCAATGCCGGTGAAGGGAATGCCGGCATAGAGGAAAATCAGCAGTACCAGCGGCGGCAGGGCGCGGAAAATATCGGTCCACACCGCGGCCGGCCAGCGTATCCAGGGGCTATGCGCGGTGGAGAGCAGCGCCAGCATGGTGCCGCCGGCAAAGCCCAGGGGCACCACCATCAGCGACATCAGAATGGTGCGCTGCAAGCCGTCCCACAAAATCGGCCAGGCTTCCCGCACAATCTGCCACGAGAAGAAGGCGAGAACGAAATCATCCCAGGTCATTGTCGCGCGCCCCTACCGCTTCCACGCGAAGCGCGTTTCAACCCAGCGCCCGAAGATCACCACCGGCAGGAACAGCACCAGATAGGCTGCGGCGCCCATGGTCAGCGGCGTGGGGTTGAAGCTGAAGGAAACGCCGGCATTCGCCGCGCCCAGAATATCCGGCACCGCGACAACACTCGCCAGCGCCGTACCCTTGGTGATGGCAATGGTGCGGTTGGTCAGCGGCGGAATGGTCATGCGGAAGGCCTGCGGCAGCACCACATAACCCAGCGTCTGCAGGAACCCGAGTCCGGTGGAGCGCGCCGCCTCCCACTGGCCCTTCGGCACGGCGGTGATGCCGGCCCAGAAAATCTCCTCCGAGAAGGCCATCAGCACGGCGGCCAGCGCCAGCCAGGCACAGACAAAGCCATCCATGGAAAGCCCGGCCGCCGGCAGGCCAAAATACAGCAGCGCGATGATGACCAGCGGCGGCAGGGCGCGGAACAAATCCACCACAAACACAATCAGCAGATTCACCACCCGCAGGCCAAAGCTGCGCAGCACCGCCAGCCCCAGCCCGGCCGCCAGGCCCGAGACGATGATGCAGGCCGCCAGCACAATGGTCAGCCAGAAGCCCTCGACAATCTTCGGGAAGTATTCCGCCGCCACCCGGGCGTTGAAGAAACTATCGACGAAGCGTTCCCAGTTCGTCATCGGCTCAATGCCGCTCGATCTGGCCGATGAAGGCCTTGGTGCGTTCATGCTGCGGGTTGCCGAACACCGCCGCCGGCGTGCCCTGCTCCACAATCATGCCGTCGGCCATGAACACCACGCGGTCGGCGGCGGCCTTGGCGAAGGCCATTTCGTGGCTCACCACCACCATGGTCATGCCGTCCTGCCGCAACTCGCGCATCACCTCCAGCACGCCGCCCACCAACTCGGGGTCCAGCGCGCTGGTCGGTTCGTCGAACAGCATCACGCGCGGTTCCAGCGCAATGGCGCGGGCAATGGCCACGCGCTGCTGCTGCCCACCGGAAAGCTGGCCGGGGAAATGGTC
>CANFIE010000241.1 GCA_947446625.1 Acetobacteraceae bacterium
ACAGAGCACGAAATGCGCCCGTCAGGGCGCATAGTGCTTTAGCGTTAGCGGTGTTTGAGAGACTGATTCACCGCTCCGGCGATACCGCCTGCGCGGATCAGGCTCTAAACTTCACCCACCCCCAACCTGGCCCACATCGCCGCGGCGCGCACCAGCGCCGCCGCATTCGCCGCCCGCAGCGCCGCCACAAAGGCGCTGGCCGGTGCCCCCAGCGGCCTGGCTGCCACATGCACCACGGCATGGCGGGTCACCAGCCAGGGCGCCGCCACCGGCAGCAGCACCACCTCGCCGGTTTCCACAAAGCGCGCCGCCGCTGCCAGGGTGGTCAGCGTCACCCCCTCGCCCTGCGCCACCAGGGCCAGCCAGGCGGCGCTGGATTCCACCAGCACGGCGGGGAAGGGAATATCCGCCTTTGGCCCCAGCGCCGCCCTGGTGCCGCGCGCCTCGGCCAGCGCCCGGTGCAGCACGGGTGCCAGCTGCGCGGTGGTGATGAACGGATACCCCAGAATGCGCGCCAGCGCCGGCCGCGCCACCCGTGCCAGCGGATGCCCCCGCCCCACGGCGAAAACAAGCCGCTGCGGCACCAGCGGTTCCACCACCAGGTCGCCGCCTTCCAGCCCCACGCTGCCGGCCAGCACCGCCAGGTCGCAGCGCTGCTGCCGCAGCTGCGCCAGCGCCGCCGGCCAGGGCAGCGTCTCTATCCGCACCCGAATGCGCGGCTGCGCCCGCCGAAACGCCCCGGTTGCCGGCAGCACAATGCTCTCCAGCGGAAACGGCCCCGCCACCACCGAAACCTCCTCGCCCGAGCCACCACGCAAATGGCTCAGCCGATCATGCAACTCCTGCATGCGCCCGATGATCTCGGGCGCCTCGGCCAGAATCATCCGGCATAGCGCCGTCGGCTCCGCCCCACGCCGCCCGCGCAGAAACAGCGGCCCGCCCACGGTGCGTTCGGCGGTGGCGATGCTTCGGGTCAGCGCCGGCTGCGTCATGCCCAGCACCACGGCAGCGCGGGTGAAGCTGCCATGGCTGGCAATGGCCTCAATCCGCATCAGGTCGGTAACGTCCAGCAGCATGCGCATGGCCGGCAGCTTGGCATATCCATGCCGTTCCTGCATGGGTTGCCACCACACCCGGCATTGGCGGCTGGCGCCACGCTTCCGGCAGGCTGCGGCAGCCGGAGAGCACCCATGCCCCCATCGCACCGCTTCACCCGCCGCACCCTGCTGGGCGCCGCCACAGCGCTGCCCATTCTGGCGACGCAGGCCCAGGCGCAGGGCAGTTTCCCCGACCGCCCCATCCGCATCATCATCCCCTGGGCTTCCGGCGGCGGGCCGGATGTCATCGCCCGCCTCCTCGCCGAACCGCTGCGCGAGCGCCTCGGCCAGCCCGTCATCATCGACAACCGCCCCGGTGGCGGCAGCATGATGGGCTCGGAAGCCGCCGCCCGCGCCACGCCCGATGGCTATACCCTGCTGATGACGGCCGGCGCCCTGGCCATAGCCTCCTCGGTCCGTCGCAACATGGGCTGGGAACCGGCGCGAGACCTGGCCGGCGTGGCCCTGGTGGCGGTGGTGCCGCTCTTCGTGGTGGTGCGGCCAGCCAGCCCGCTCGGCAGCATCGCGGACCTGGTGGCCCTGGGCCGCCAGCGCGGCGCCGATGTCACCTACGCCACCTCCGGCATCGCCTCGCCCCCACACCTTATTGGTGAGCGCATTGGCGCCGAGGCCGGCAAGCGCATGACGCATGTGCCCTATCGCGGCGTCTCCCAGGCCCTGCCCGACATTTTCGCCGGCACGCTGGACTTTGCGGTGCTCGATGCCGTCTCGGCCGCGCCGCACATGGATTCCGGCCGGCTGCGCGCCCTGGCCATCAACGGCACCCAGCGCTCCCCTACCTTCCCGGCGGTGCCCACCCTGCGCGAAGCTGGGGTGCCGTTTGACGAGGTGGGCTGGCACGCCGTGTTCGCCCCGGCCGCCACGCCGCCCGCCATCCTCGCCCGGCTCAACGCCGCCTTCGTCAGCGCCCTGGCGCTGCCCCCCGTGCGCGAAGGCATCCGCGCCACCGGCTCACTCTCAGTGGACCCCGCGCCGGATTCCCCGGCCTGGACCGCCCGTTTCCGCCGCGAAGTCACCGCCTGGGGCCAAGTCGCCCGTGCCGCCAACATCGAGATCGAGTAGCCCCATGCCCAACGCCGTCCGCATCATCCGCGACATTCCCTATGGTCAGGCCCGCATCGGCTATGCCGGTGGCGCCGGGCCCATGCAGACCATCACCCTGGCCATGGACGCCTACCTGCCAGACCCCGCCCCAGCGCAGCCCGCCCCGGCGCTGCTGCTGGCCTTCGGTGGCGCCTTCCATCGCGGCAGCAAGGAGAATGACGCCTTCCCCACCGCCGGCAGCTACGGCCCCAACACCGCCATGGCGGAATACTGCCAGCGCTTCGCCGCCGAAGGCATCGCCTGCTTCTCGGTCAACTACCGCCTGGCGCCGCAGGATCCCGACCCCGGTTCCACCCCGGTGCTCACCAACCGCGGCGCCGTCTCGCTCAGCCGCATTGCCGTGGTGCGCGAGATCATGGGCCTGCCGCCCACCACCCAGGACGCCATGGCCGATGTGGTGGAGGCGGCGATTGACGACGTGACCGCCGCCGCCCGCGCCCTGCACGCCCGCGCCGCCGAGTTTGGCATCGACCCCACCCGACTGGTGCTGGGCGGCTGGTCGGCCGGGGGCCGCTGTGCCTTCTATGCCGCCTATGCCGAACGGGTACCCTGTGTCGGGGTGTTGGCGCTCTCCGGCAGCATGGGGGTGGAGGATATCGCCGCCTACCTGCCCCCTGGTCAGCCGCACCCGCCTACCCTGCTGCTGGTGGCGGAGGGTGACCTGCCCGCCATGCGCGAGGCCGCTGGCCCCATGATGGCCGCCCTGCGCGAAACCGGCTGCGATGCCCACCAGGTGACGGTGCTGGGCCGCGACCACTGGTACGCCGCCGAAGCCAACACCGATGCCGGCATGACCGTGCAGCAGGTGATGCGCGACGCGTTGCGGCGCTGGGTTGGGGTGTAGCCGCGGCGGTTTTTCGCCAAGCGCCATGCAAATTGCAGAAATTTGTCTTGCGGAATGCAAGGCGCCGCGTCTCTCCGAGGGGCGCGGTAAGGCGCGGCGGCAGCGGATGACGCCGAATCAATAGCTTGCCATGCCGGCATAATCATTGCGTTGCGGAGCCTCCTGAACGCCTTGCCCATCAATGGGCCGGCACGGAGATCGCCGCATGTCTGCCATTACCGTCGACCCTACGCTCGTCGACCCCCTCGCCCTCGCGCCCGCCGCCGACCCGAAAATTATCACCGGCACCGCGCAGAACGACATTCTGGTTGGCACGACGGGGGCGGAGGTGATGCTCGGTGGCACGGGCAACGACACCTATGTGGTGGACAATGCCGGCGATGTGGTGACCGAGGCGAAGGGCGAAGGCACCGACACGGTTGAGGCCAGCATCAGCTACGCCCTGGCCGACAATGTCGAGGTGCTGGTGCTGACCGGCAAGGACGCGATCGACGGCACCGGCAACGCGCTGGACAATAGCCTGACCGGCAATGCCGCCGCCAACCGGCTGGATGGTGCCTTGGGCGCCGACAGCATGGCCGGCGGTACAGGCGATGATACCTATGTGGTGGACAACGCCGATGATGTGGTGATCGAGGCGAAGGCCGAAGGCACCGACACGGTCGAGGCCAGCATCAGCTACACGCTTGCCAACAATGTCGAGGCTCTGGCGCTGACTGGCGACGCGGCCATCAACGGCACCGGCAACAAGCTGGACAACAGCCTGACCGGCAACGCCGCCGCCAACCGGCTGGATGGTGGCCAGGGTGCCGACAGCATGGCCGGCAGCGCCGGCGACGATACCTATGTGGTGGACAACGCCGCCGATGTGGTGACGGAACTGGCCGGCGAGGGCGCCGACACGGTGCAGGCCAGCGTCAGCTATGCGCTGGGCGACAATGTCGAAGCCCTGGTGCTCACCGGCAGCGCCGGCATCAACGCCACCGGCAATGCGCTGGACAACAGCCTCAGCGGCAACGGCGCTGCCAACCGGCTGGATGGCGGCCAGGGCGCCGACAGCATGACCGGCGGCGCCGGCAATGACAGCTACGTGTTGGACAACGCCGCCGACATCGTCACCGAACTGGCCAACCAGGGCACCGATACGGTCGAAGCCAGCATCAGCTACACACTGGGTGACAATGTCGAAGCCCTGGTGCTGACCGGGGCCAACGCCATCGACGGCACCGGCAACGCACTGAACAACAGCCTGACCGGCAACGCCACCGCCAACCGGCTGGATGGCGGCCAGGGCGCCGACAGCATGGCCGGCGGCAACGGCAACGACAGCTACGTGGTGGACAGCGCCAGCGACGTGGTGACTGAACTTGCCGGCGAAGGCGCCGACACGGTCGAGGCCAGCGTCAGCCTCACGCTCTCGGCCAATGTCGAAGCCCTGGTGCTCACCGGCAGTGCCGGCATCAACGCCACTGGCAACACGCTGGACAACAGCCTCACCGGCAACAGCGGCGCCAACCTGCTGGATGGTGGCCTGGGCGCCGACAGCATGGCCGGCAGTGCCGGCGACGATATCTATGTGGTGGACAACGCTGCCGACACGGTCACCGAACTGGCTGGTGAAGGCACCGACACGGTGCAGGCCAGCCTCAGCTATGCGCTGAGCGACAATGTCGAGGCCCTGGTGCTGACCGGCGCGGCCGCCATCGACGCCACCGGCAACGCGCTGAACAACACGCTGACCGGCAACGCCGCCGCCAACCGGCTGGACGGGGCCTTGGGTGCCGACAGCATGGCCGGCGGCGCCGGCAACGACACCTATGTGGTGGATAACGCCGCCGACCTGGTGACCGAACTGGCCGCCGATGGCACCGACACGGTGCAGGCCAGCCTCAGCTACACGCTCTCGGCCAATGTGGAAGCCCTGCTGCTCACTGGCACGAATGCCATCGACGCCACCGGCAACACGCTGGACAACAGCCTGACCGGCAATGCCGCCGCCAACCGGCTGGACGGGGCCTTGGGCGCCGACAGCATGACCGGCGGCGCCGGCAATGACACCTATGTGGTGGACAATGCCGGCGACACGGTCACCGAATTGGTCGGCGAAGGCACCGACACGATCCAGGCCAGCGTCACCTATACCCTCGCGGCCAATGTCGAAGCCCTGGTGCTCACCGGCACCTCCGGCATCAACGCCACTGGCAATGCGCTCGACAACGGCCTGACCGGCAATACCGGCGCCAACCGGCTGGATGGCGGCCAGGGCGCCGATGCCATGACCGGCGGTGCCGGCAACGACACCTATGTGGTGGACAATGCCAGCGACACGGTCACCGAATTGGCCGGCGAAGGCACCGACACGGTTGAAGCCAGCATCAGCTACACCCTGGGCGATAATGTTGAAGCCCTGGCGCTGACCGGCGCGGCCGCCATCGACGCCACCGGCAACGCGCTGAACAACACGCTGACCGGCAACGCCGCCGCCAACCGGCTGGACGGGGCCTTGGGTGCCGACAGCATGACCGGCGGCGCCGGCAACGACACCTATGTGGTCAACAGCGCCAGCGACACGGTCACCGAATTGGCCGGCGAAGGCACCGACACGGTTCAGGCCAGCGTCACCTATACCCTCTCGGCCAATGTCGAAGCCCTGGTGTTGACCGGCGCGGCCGCCATCAACGCCACCGGCAATACGCTGGACAACAGCCTCACCGGCAATGCCGCCGCCAACCGCCTGGATGGCGGCCAAGGCGCCGACAGCATGGCCGGCAGTGCTGGCGACGACATCTATGTGGTGGACAACGCCGGCGACGTGGTGACCGAACTGGCCGGCGAAGGCGCCGACACGGTGCAGGCCAGCGTCAGCTACACGCTTGCCGCCAATGTCGAGGCGCTGGTGCTCACCGGCACTTCCGGCATCAACGCCACTGGCAACGCGCTGGACAATACCCTCACCGGCAATACCGGCGCCAACCGGCTGGATGGGGCCTTGGGCGCCGATACCATGACCGGCGGCACCGGCAACGACACCTATGTGGTGAATGACATCGGCGATGTCGTCGCCGAACTCACCAACCAGGGCACCGACACGGTCGAGACCAGCATCAGCTATGTCGCCGTGGCCAACCTGGAGAAC
>CANFIE010000242.1 GCA_947446625.1 Acetobacteraceae bacterium
AAGGTCCAGCCCCGCTGTCGGTTCGTCCAGTATCACCACCTTGGGCCGCAGCAGCAGAATGCGCGCCAGGCCAATGCGCCGCTGCTGCCCGCCCGAAAGTTCATGCGGGTAGCGCTGGCCCAGCGCCGGGTCCAAGCCCACGGCGCGCAGAATCTCGGCAATGCGTGCCTCGCGCTCGGCAGCATCCGTCACGCCATGGATCAGCAGCCCCTCTCCCAGCGTCGCGCCCACGCGCCACCAGGGGTCCAGCGCCGCGCCGGGGTCCTGGTGCACATACTGCACGGCGGCGCGCTGCTGCCGCGCCAGGGCGGGCGCCGCGCCGGAAACCACCTGGCCTTCCAGCCGTATCTCGCCGGCGCTTTCCTGCTGCAGCCCAAGCAGCGTGCGCGCCAGCGTGGTCTTGCCGCAGCCGCTTTCGCCCACAATGCCAAAGGTGTTGCCAGCGCCAATACTCAGCGAAACGCCATCAACCGCGCGCACCCCGGCACGCCGCCGCAACAGGCCGCGCCGCGCCCCCAACTCCACCACCAACTCGGTCGCGCCGATGATCTCAGACAAGCGCCACCTCCGGCAAGGCATCGGCGTGGAACGGGCAGGCCACGCGGCTGCCGTCAAAAATTCGCACCGCTTCCGGCACCGAGCGCGCACAACTCGGCCGCGCTATCGGGCAGCGCGGATGAAACCGGCAGCCCGGCGGTTGCGCCGTGGCCGCCGGCACCGTGCCGGGAATGCCAATTAAATCCGTCGCCCGGTCCGGGTGGCAGGCCAGCAGCATGCGCGCATAGGGGTGGCGCGGGTCGGCCAGCACATTGCCGGTGGGGCCAAGCTCGGCCACGCGCCCGGCATACAGCACCGCCACATCCTCACACACCGCCGACAGCACGCCGAAATCATGCGTCACGAACAGCAGCGCCATGTTGCGCTCGGCGGTCAGGCCGCGCAGCAGCGCCAGAATCTCGCGCTGCGTCGTCACATCCAGCGCCGTGGTCGGCTCATCCGCCACCACCAAATCCGGGTCGCAGGCCAGGGCCGCGGCAATCAACAGGCGCTGGCGCTGGCCGCCGCTGAACTCATGCGGATACTTGTCCAGCGCGTTATGCGCATCGGGCAATTGCACCGCGTTGAACAGGCTGATGAGCTTCTTCCGGTGATCATCCCGCGTGCCCGGCGCGTGCCGCCGCATGCCCTCCAGCAACTGGTCGCCGGCGCGAAACACCGGGTTCAGCGACCGGAACGGGTCCTGCGGAATGAAGCCGATGCGCCCACGCACCGGCTTGCGCAGAATATCCTCGCCCTGGAACAACACCTGTCCGCTCGGCACCATGGCGCCCTTGGGCAGAATGCCCAGAATGGCGCGCAGCAGCGTGGACTTGCCGCAGCCACTCTCGCCCACCACGCCCAGCGTGCCACCCGGCGGCAGGTCGAAGGAAACCCCATCCAGAATCCGCGCCAGCCCGGCATCGGTGCGGATATGCACGGCCAGGTCGCGCACGCTCAGCAGAGCCTGCCGCTCAGGCGGGTCGGGCAGCATGTCGCTCATCAGCGGGACCGCCTCAGGCGCGGGTCGGCCACGTCGCGCAGGCCGTCTCCCAACAGGTTGAAGCCCAGCACCAGCAGCAGAATCGCCAACCCCGGGAAGGTGGCGAACCACCAGCTTTCCGGCAGATGCTGCCGCGCCTCGGCCACCGCCAGGCCCCAATCCGGGCTGGGCGGCGCCGCGCCCACGCCGAGGAACCCCAGTATGGCCGCGGTGAGAATGGTGAAGCCCATGCCGATGGTGGCGCGCACCAGCACCGCCGGCGCCGCATTCGGCAGCACATGCAGCAGCAGTATGCGCGTGGGCGTCGCGCCAATGCCGGCCAGCGCATCCACAAACAGCGCGCCGCGCAGCCGCCGCGTTTCGGCATAAACCGTGCGGGTGAAAAACGGCCAATAGGTCAACGAAAGCGCCAGCATGGCGGTGCCCAGGCCCGGCGACATCAACTGCCCCAGCGCCAGCGCGAGGATCAACTGCGGCACGGCCAGGAACACATCGGTCACGCGCATCAGCACGTCGGAAACC
Source organism: Acetobacteraceae bacterium (assembly GCA_947446625.1). Taxonomy (GTDB): domain Bacteria; phylum Pseudomonadota; class Alphaproteobacteria; order Acetobacterales; family Acetobacteraceae; genus CAIMOR01. The sequence continues at coordinate 2,063 of CANFIE010000242.1, forward strand.
CAATTGTCGCGCCAGCCGGCCAACAGGCCCATCGGCACACCAATCAGCATGCTGGCGCCCACCACCGCCACCGCCACGGCAATGGCATTGCGCGTGCCCAAAATGATGCGCGAGAGGATATCTCGCCCCAGATAGTCGGTGCCAAACGGAAACTCCGCGCTCGGCGGCTTCAGACGTTGCAGCAAATGGCTCTCAAAGGCGTCCTCCGGGTAGGGCGCCAGCCAGGGGGCAAAGGCCGCCACCACCAGCGCGAACAGCACTATCGCCAGCCCCAGGCTGGCCACCGGGTCGCGCAGCAGCTTCCTCACTTCATCTGCTCCGCCACGCGCGGGTCCACCAGGGCTTGCGCCACATCCACCAGCACATTCACCACGGCATAAACCACGCCCACCACCAGTGTCACCGCCAGCAGCGCCTTGTAATCCGCCGCCAGAATGGCCTGCACGGCGTAGGTACCCAGGCCGGGCCAGTCAAAAATCGCCTCCACCGCCACGGCGCCCGAGATCAACGCGCCGAACAGCAGCCCCACCTGCGTCACCGTCACCGTCACGGCGTTGCGCAGCACGTAGATGGTGGCCAGCCGAAACGGGCTGTACCCCGCCGCCCGGGCGTACAGCACAAAATCCTTCTGCAAGGTCTCCAGCACGCCGGACCGGGTGAAGCGCGCAATGCTGGCCAGCCCCGGCAGGCACAGCGTCACCGCCGGCAGCACCAAATGCCGCAGCGCATCCACGAACAAGTCCAGCCGCCCGGCCAGAAGACTGTCGAGCAGATACAGCCCCGAGAAACCCGGCGGCACGCCCAGCGCCACATCAATGCGCCCGCGCAGCGGCAGCAGTTCCCATTCCATGCAGAACAGCAGTTGCAGCATGATGGCCAGCCAGAAGCCGGCAATGGCCAGCCCGCCCACTGAAAGCAGCCGCACGATCTGATCGACCGGCCCGTTATGGTCCAGCGCCGCCACCAGCCCCAGCGGCACCCCCAGCACCACCGAAAGAAACCGCGCCACAAAGGTGAGTTCCAGCGTGGCCGGCAAGCGGAAGCCAATCTCCTCCGCCACCGGCCGCCCGGTGAAGATGGAACTGCCGAGGTCGCCGGTCAGCACCTGGCGCACATGTGTCACGGCCTGGCGCCACATGGGTTGGTCCAGCCCGTAGCGCGTGCGTATCTCCGCCACTTGCGCCGGGGTTGCCGCGTCACCCGCCAGCATGGCGGCGGGGTCGGCGGGTATCACCCGGGTGAGCACGAAGGTCAGCAGCACCAGCCCCAGCAGGGCCGGCAATGCCAGCAGCACGCGCCGCAGGATAAACCGCGCCACAGCCTATTCGCTCAGCGACATCAGGCGCAGTTCACCACCCGAGCCAACTGGCGAGAAGCTGTAGCCCTGCACCCGCCGCGTCAGGCCGCGCAGGTTCACCGTGTTGTACACCCAGATATCCGGGCTCTCGCGGAAGATGATGGCGGTGGCCGCGGCATACAGCTCCTGCCGCTCGGCCTGGACCACGCTGTTGCGGGCGCGGGTCAGCAGGCGGTCAACCTCGGGGTTGGTGTACCAGCTGCTGGCCTTCCAGGTGCCATGGAAGCGGCTGTCATACATCTGGCCAACCCAGTTCTCGGGGTCGATGAAGTAGGCGCTGACCCAGTGCACCCACATATCCGGCGTGGTGGTGGCCTGCGCCGTGGCGGTGACGATGCCGGCAAAGGTGTTCGGCACAATCTTCAGGTTCACGCCCACGCGGCGCAGATCAGCCTGGAACATCTGGGCCGCCTGCACGGTCTGCTCCAGCTCGGTCTGCACATGGATCTCAATCTCGCGGTTCAGCGGCACGCCGGCGGCACGCGCCCGGTCGCAATGCTGCCGCGCCAGCGCCAGGTCGAACTTGTAGGGCTGCATCCCCGCCGGGTTGCCCCACAGGTTGTTCGGGTTGGGCCCGGCATTCCGCACCACCAACCCCTTCAGGATAATCTCGTTGAAGCCCTCATAGTTGAAGGCATGCGCGAAGCAGAGCCGCACATCCAGGTTGTTGAACGGCGCCTTGCTGTTGTTCATCCGCAGCAGGAACACGCGCATCGACTGATCCTGCGCCACGCGGGTGCGCGGGTTGCGGTTCACCCGCTCCACCTGGTCGGTGGGCAGGTAGCTGTCGGTGCTGTCAATTTCGCCGCGCATCAGGCTCAGCACGCGGGTGCTGGTTTCCATCACCGGGCGGCTGCGCACCTGGTCAATCGGCCGCTGGTTGTGGCCCCAGCCCATGAAATGCTCAGGGAAGCGCTGCATATCCAGCGCCACCCGCGCCTGATAGTTGCCCGCATTCACCACATAGGCGCCCGAGCCGGCATCGTTCGAGGCCATCCACTCGGCGCCCCAGTCATTGTTCTTCACATGCGGGGCAATCGCGCGCGGGTTCACAATGGCCACAATCGGCATGGCCGCCAGGAAGGGGCCGTAGCTCTGGCTCAGCACGAAGCGCACGGTATGCGCATCCGGCGCGGTCACGTTCTCCGGTGCCAGCACCGGGGTGAAGGCCGCGGCCGGCGCCCGCTTCAGCGCCAGCAGCCGGTGGAAGCTGTAAACCACATCGGCGGCGGTCAGGTCGCTGCCGTCGTGGAACTTCACGCCCCGGCGCAGCTTGAACTCCCAGGTCAGGCCGTCGGTCGAAACCGTGTGGCTCTCGGCCAGCCAGGGCACCAGGTCATTGCCCTGGTAGCGGTACAGCCCATCATAGGCATTCAGCAGCACAAACTGGCTCGGCACGTCGAACACCACGTGCATGTCCAGCGTGGCGGGCAATGTGTCGCCCCATACCAGCGGGCGCGGCTGCGCGCCGGCTGGTGGCGTGGCAAACAGCATCAAGGCGGCGAACAACGCGGCGAACAGGCGCATGACCAGTCTCCCCCGGGGTATGAGACGGCGGCAGTCTGCGGGGCCACAATGCCTCCATGCAAGCCCCGACCGCCGGAATTCCGCTCCCGCCAGAGGCAGTTTGCCCCTGGACACGCCAAGCCCGCCCATACTGCCCGCTTCACGCGCAGCCACAGCGGGCCTAGGCTTGCCGCAGACACGCTGAGGAGATTTGTCCATGGTCGACCAAATCCCGGTCCTCGACCTTGCCCCGCTACTGGCCGGAGAGGCCGGCGCCGTTGCCACATTGGGCGAGCAGCTGGGCCGCGCCTTCACCGAGGTTGGCTTCTACACCGTGAAGAACCACGGCGTGGCCGAAAGCCTGGTGCAGGCCGTCTTTGCCGAGGCCGAGCGCTTCCATGCGCAAAGCCTGGACGCGAAAATGGCCATGGAGTTTGACCAGCACAACACCGGCTACCTGCCGATGCGCGGCGCCACCACGCGCATGAACGCCATCGGCACGGTCTACAAGCCCAACGCCAATGAGGCGGTGTTCTTCAAGCGAGACCTGCCTGCCAACCACCCCGACGTGCTGGCCGGCCGCCGCTTCCGCAACACCCAGCGCTGGCCCGCCCTGCCCGGTTTCCGCAGTGTGGTGAATGACTACTCCGCCGCCATGGAAGCGCTCGGCCTGCGCCTGCTGCCGCTGTACGCCGCCGCCCTGGGCATGCCGCATGACTTCTTCACCCAGCGCTTCCAGGACCCCATGTTCACCCTGCGAATGACGCATTACCCGCAGCAGGACCCCACCACCGCCGACCAGGAATGGGGCCTGGCGCCGCATGCCGATACCAGCTTCATGACGATTTTGGCGCAGAACAAGGTGCCTGGCCTGGCCGTGATGCTGCCTGACGGCCGCTGGCTGGACGCCCCTGCCCCCGCCGGCACCTTCCAGGTGAATGGCGGCATGATGCTGCACCGCTGGAGCAACGGGAAGTTCCTGGCCACGCCGCATCGCGTCACCAACCGCAGCGGCAAGGAACGCTACGCCATCCCCTTCTTCATGGATGCCGACTACGACACGGTGATGGAGCCGCTGCCCACCTGCGTGGACGCCGCCCACCCGGCGCAATGGCCGCCCTACACCTATATTGAGTTCATGAATGAATACACCGGCCGCAACTACGCCGAGCGTGAGGCCCAGCGCCGCGCCAAGGGCGAGGTTGAGTTGCAGGGCGCCTAGATTCCACTTGCCGCCGGGGCATCAGCGGCGCGACCCTCCAGGGCAATAAC
>CANFIE010000243.1 GCA_947446625.1 Acetobacteraceae bacterium
CCTGCTGGTTTCCTGACCGCCCCTTGCCCTGACCGCCCTTGCCCTTGGCGCCCGCCTTGGCCAGGGTAGGGCATCGGTAGAAACCAATAAGGAAACGCCTGCATGTCCGGCCTGGCCGCGCCTGATTTCTCTTCGTTGAATGCGCTGGTGCGCCCGGCCTCCATTGCCCTCATTGGCGCGTCCGACGACCCCATTCGTATTGGCGGCCGGCCCATCAGCTACATGAAGCAGCGCGGCTATGCCGGGCAGCTTTGGCCGGTAAACCCCAACCGCCCAACGGTGCAGGGCCTGCCCGCCTTCGCCAGCGTGGCCGCGCTGCCGGCCGCGCCCGATGTGGGCATTGTGGCGGTGCCGGCCAGCCACGCCATTCAGGCGGTGGACGAACTCGGCAAAAAGGGCTGCCGCGCCGTCATCATGTTCTCGGCCGGCTTCGCGGAGATGAACGAGGCCGGCGCCGCCGAGCAGGAACGCATGACGGCGGTGGCGAAAAGCCACGGCATCCGCCTGCTGGGGCCGAATTGCCTGGGCGTGTTCAACGCCAGCATTGAATACTACGCCACCTTCTCCGCCAGCTTTGAGAAAGGCTGGCCGCTGCCGGGCCGCATTGGCATTGCCAGCCAGTCCGGCGCCTATGGCACGCATCTTTACGCCGCCAGCCTGGACCGGGGCCTCGGCACCGCCGTCTGCATCACCACGGGCAACGAGGCCGAGGTGGCGCTGGGCGATGTGCTGGGCTGGATGGCCCAGGCACCGGAAGTGGATGTGATCTGCGCCTATGCCGAGGGCATCCGCGAGAGCGAGAAATTCATCGCCGCGCTGAAGCTGGCCCGCGCCAATCGCAAGCCGGTAGTGATGATGAAGGTGGGCCGCAGCGCCCTGGGTGGCCATGCCGCCAAAAGCCACACCGCCAGCATTGCCGGCGACGATACCGTGACCCAGGCAGTGCTGGATGAGTTCGGCGTGGTTCGCGCCCGCACCACCGAGGAAATGCTCGACATCGCCTATGCCGCCACCCGCCGCATCTACCCGGCGGGCAACACCATGGGCGTGCTTACCGTCTCGGGCGGCGCCGGCGTGTTGATCTCGGACGCTGCCGAACTGGCCGGCGTGGCCATGCCGGAAATGCCTGCCGCCACCCAGGAAAAGCTGCGCGAACTGGTGCCATTCTGCGCCCCGCGCAACCCGGTGGACTGCACCGCGCAGGTCACCAACCAGATGGACCTGATCGCCCCCTTTGGTGACGCCATTGCGGCCGAGGGCGGCTATTCCTCCATCCTGGCCTTCTGGTCGCAAACCGCGGCTGGCAGCAGCATTGGCCCGCGCCTGCTGGTGGAAATGGCCGCCATGCGCGCCCGCCACCCGGACCGGCTGTGGGTGATGAGCATGCTGGCCCCCAACCGGGTGAAGGCCTACGAGGAGGCCGGCTTCCTGGTGTTTGAGGATCCGTCCCGCGCGGTGAACGCCATTGCCGCCATGGGCCGCTTTGGTGATTCCTTTGCCGCCGTGGATGGCCCGGAAGTGCCCTTCCCGCTGGCGATACTGCCCGAGACCACCCCCAGCGAAGCCGTCGCCAAGGCGCTGCTGGAAGCCGCCGGCGTGCCCGCCGTGCCGGAAGCCGCCTGCGCCAGCGTGGAAGCCGCGGTCAGCGCGGCGGAGACGTTCGGCTACCCCGTTGTGCTGAAGATCCTCTCGCCGGACATCCTGCACAAGTCGGAGATCGGCGGCGTACTGCTGGACGTGACCGGCGCCGAGGCCGTGCGCGCCGGCTTTGCCACCCTGCTGGAACGCGCCCAGCAGCACGCCCCCTCTGCCCGCATCGAGGGTGTGCTGGTGGCCAAGCAAATCAAAGGCGCGGTGGAGATGGCCTTCGGCGTGCTGCAGGACCCGGTATTTGGCCCGGTGGCCATGGTCGGCCTGGGTGGCATCTTCATCGAGGTGCTGAAGGACGTCGCCTTCCGCCGCTGCCCCTTCGACACCACCGAAGCCGAGCGCATGATCCGCAGCCTCAAGGGCTTTCCCCTGCTGGATGGCGTGCGCGGCCGGCCCAAGGCGGATGTGGCGGCACTGGCAAAAGCACTCTCGGCGCTCAGCGCCTTTGCCGTGGCCGCCGGCCCCCGGCTGGCGGGGGTGGACGTGAACCCCATGCTGGTGCTGCCCGCCGGCCAGGGCTGCTACGCCGCCGATGCGGTGGTTGAAGTAGGGTAAGCACCCTTGACCCATCGCGCGCGGGCCCCCAACCTGCGCGCAACAGGGAGAATGCCGGTCGCCATTTCTGGAGCGACCCATGATTCGCATTTCACGCCGCGCGCTGTTCGCCACCACTGCGGGCGCCGGCCTGGCCCTGGCCACTCCGGCCCTGGCCTATCCTGACCGTACCATCCGCATCATCTCGGGCTTTCCGCCCGGTGGGCTGAACGACATCGTGGCCCGCGCCATGGCCCAGGCGCTTACCCCCATCCTCGGCCAGTCCGTGGTGGTGGAAAACCGCGCCGGGGCTGGTGGCGGCATCGGCGCCACCGCCGCCGCCCGCGCCACGCCCGACGGCCACACGCTGTGGATGGGCATTGTCGATACCCAGGCCATCAACCCCTTTGCCTATCGCGACCTGCAATACGACCCGGCCAAGGACTTCGCGCCCATCAGCCTGGTGGCGCGGTTTCCCTTCGCCCTGGTGGCTGGCCCCAGTCAGTCCGGCATTGCCAGCTTCCCGGCCCTTATCGCCAAGGCCAAGCAGCGGGCCGATGGCATCACCTATGCCAGCTGGGGCGTGGCCAGCACGCCGCATCTGGCCATGGAACGGCTGTGCCGCGCCCTGGATGTGAAGATGCTGCACGTGCCCTTCACCGGCCAGGCCCCGGCCATGCAGGCGGTGATGGCCAGCCAGGTGGACATCATGCCGCTGCCCGCCGGCGGCGCCGAGAGCATGACCCGCGACGGCAAGACCCGCGCCCTGGCCGTATTGGCCCCGGGCGAGATTCCGCTGTTCCCGGGCGTGCCGGCCATCAAGACCTTCGGCGTGCCGCTGGAAGCCGGGCTGTGGAAGGCGATCTACGCCCCCGCCCGCACGCCGCAGCCGGTGATTGCCCAGCTGAACCAGGCGGTGCGCCAGGCCCTGGCCGCCCCGGTGGTGGTGGATGTGCTGCGCCAGCAGGGCGCGGTGGCCGAACCCAGCACGCCGGAAGCCCTGGCCGAGCTGGGCCGCACCGAAATGCTGGCCTGGGGCGAGGTTGTGCGCGCCACCAACGCGATGGTGAACTGAGGCTCTCGGCTGCCTTTCGGGCGGCCCTGTTTTGCAACATGGCGGCTGGGGCCTGGGCCTCAGCCGCTACATCCAGGCGTGCTCCGCATGTATAAGGTCATCAGCGCCACCCCCAGCCCCTATGCCCGCAAGGTGCGTATCGCCCTGCTGGAAAAGGCCATTCCGTTTGAGGTGCAGACCGAGGTGCCCTGGCACGGCACCACCGCCACCCCAGCCTATAACCCGCTGGAAAAGCTGCCCGTTCTGGTGCTGCCCGATGGCAGCGGCGTGTATGAAAGCCGCTTCATCCTGGAATGGCTGGAGGTGATGCACCCCTCCCCGGCCCTGCAACCGGCCGACCCCCTGCAGCGCCTGGCCGCCCGGCAGATTGAGGTGATTGCCGATGGCATCTGCGATGCCGTGGTGCTGCTGTTCTTTGAGCGCATGCGCGGCGCCGGCCAGGCCAGCGAGCCCTGGATGGCACGGCAGCGCCGCAAGGTGGAAGGCGGGCTGCGCGCCCTGGCGCAACGGGCCGAGGCCGCGGGCGATGGCTGGCTGGTGGGTGACAGCTTCGGCCTGGCCGAGATCGCCGCCGGTACTGTTTTAGGCTACCTCGCAGTCCGTTTTCAGGAGTTGGACTGGCGCGGCCAATACCCCGCCCTGGCGGCGCTGAGCGCGAAGCTCGAAGCCCGTCCCTCCTTCCGCGCCACGGTACCGGTGCCGCAGAGCATTACCGAAGCGGTGGTCTGAGCCACAAACCCCGGCCCGCAGGGCCGAGCACCCGAACGGGTGCCGCCGCCAATGCGGCGAAGCCCAGCCGGGCGGAGGCCCGGCGCCCGGCGATTGAGGGCAAGAACCCACCCGCTTGCCAGCGGCGCCCAGTTGGGTTGAATGACGGCAAGCAACCGGGGAACCGCCATGGCCATCAACTACGAAAGCCTGCTGAACTACCGCATTCCGGAGGTTCGGCAGACGCTGCGCTGGCAGGATACCGCGCTGTACAATTTCTCCATCGGCCTGGGGCAGGACCCGATGGATGAGCAGCAGTTGGATTTCCTCTACGAACCCCGGCTGAAGGCCATGCCGAGCATGCCCGTGGTGCTCGCCTCCCCCGGCTTCTGGAGCCGCAACGAGGATACCGGCATCGACTGGGTGAAGATTGTGCATGGCGAACAGGGCCTGGTGCTGCACAAGCCGCTGCCGGTGGAAGCCGAGTTGATCGGCCGCAGCCGGGTGACCGGCCTGGTGGACCGCGGCCCCGGCAAGGGCGCGCTGATGTATTCCGAGCGCGAGGTGCTGAACGCCGCCACCGGGGAAAAGCTGGCCACGCTGACCAGCACCAGCTTTCTGCGCGGCGATGGCGGCTTTGGCGGCCCTGCCGGCCCGGTGAAGCAGCCCCACCCCGAGCCCGACCGCGCCCCGGACCTGGCGCTGGACATTCCCACCCGGCCGGAACAGGCGCTGGTGTATCGGCTGAACAGCGACCTCAACCCGCTGCATATCGACCCCCAGGTGGCCAAGGCGGCGGGCTTCCCGCGCCCCATTCTGCATGGGTTGTGCACCTTCGGCACCGTCTGCCATGCCCTGCTGCGCAGCCTGTGCGGCTACGACCCCGCCCGGTTTGGCCAGATGGACCTGCGCTTCTCCTCCCCGGTCTATCCCGGCGAGACCATCCGCACCGAGATCTGGCACGAGGCCGGTGGCGCCAGCTTCCGCGCCCGGGTAGTGGAGCGCGACAAGCTCGTGGTCAGCAATGGGCTTTTCCGCTTCGCCTGAGCGCGGCATAACCGACCAACAAGGAGGGCGGTTGATCCACGGCCTGCGGCGATCCCGCCAGGGCCGATCAAGCGCCAGCGCCCAAGAGGTATGGAATGATCAATAAGATTGTGCAGACCATGGCCGAGGCCCTGGATGGCATCAAGGACGGCTCGACCGTGCTGATTGGTGGCTTCGGCAGCGTCGGCCAGCCCGACGCGCTGATCGAGGCGCTGATCGAGGTGGGGGCGAAGAACCTCACCATTGCGCTGAACAACGCCGGCAGCGGCCGCGTGGGCGTGGCCAAGCTGATGGACAATGGCTGCGTGCGGAAGATCATCTGCTCCTTCCCCCGCAGTAGCGACCCGGTGGTGTTCGAGACGCTGTACCGCGAAGGCAAGCTTGAACTCGAAATCACCCCGCAGGGCACCCTGGCCGAGCGTATCCGCGCCGCCGCCGCCGGCATTCCTGCCTTCTTCACCGCCACGGGCGCCGGCACGCTGCTGGCCCGCGGCAAGGAAAGCCGGGTGATCGATGGCCGCGAATATATTCTGGAAACGGCGCTGAAGGCCGATGTGGCGCTGGTGGAGGCCTGGGAGGCCGACCGCTGGGGCAACCTCGTTTATCGGGGCTCGGGCGCCAACTTCAACCCCACCATGGCGGCGGCGGCCACGCTGACCGTGGCGCAGGTGCAGAACATTCGTGAGTTGGGCGAGTTGCACCCGCACATGATCGGCACCCCCGGGGTGTATGTGAACCGCGTTATCCAGGTGGACCGCGGCGCGCCCTGGGCTTGAGCCTGGGTGACCTGAACTGGGCCTGGGCCGGCAGCGCAACAGCCTGCCGGCCCAGACACTGCAACAGTACTATTTTTCCAATACTTCCCCGGAGCATTCCGCCAAAAACCTGAATCATAATTAATGCAGCAATAACGGCCAACGAAATTAAGGCGCTATATTGCTCTCCTTCGGCCTCGCATTAAGGTGATTTTGACGTACTGGCAGCCATCCTTGCCAGCATAAAATGGTTCGCGTTAGAATGCTTTGTCACGAATGGGGGTTGGTCAAACGCCCTCGTCAGGTCCTGCAATCACGCCGCCGCCCCCAAAACGGATGGATGCTGACCGTGCCTGTTACCGTCATTGAAGCCATTGGTTCG
>CANFIE010000244.1 GCA_947446625.1 Acetobacteraceae bacterium
GGTGGTGGAGCCGATGCCTTCCGGCGGCGGCGTGGTGGCGGTGACAACGGTGGCGCGGGCGCCGCGCGATGGCATGACCATCCTGAGCGCGACCTCGGCCATCATGACCCTGCCGCATATTGAGCCGGAGACGCCCTACCGCGCCCGGCGTGATCTGATAGGGCTGAGCCAGCTGAATGCCGGCGGCAATATTTTGATGGTGAACCCGGCGCTGGTGCCGGTGAACACGCTGGCCGAGTTTGTGGACTGGGCGAAGCGCCAGCCGGCCGAGATTCCCATGGGGAATTACGGCCATGGTTCGTCCAGCCATTTGTTCGGTGCGCTGTTTGCGTTGCAGGCCGGGCTGAACGTGACGCATGTGCCCATTCGCAACGGGCTGCTGACCAACCTGCTGGGCGGGCATGTGTGCTGCGTGATGATTGATACGTCTTCAGCTTCGTCGCAGTTGCACACGGGGAATTTGCGCATTCTGGCGACATCTGGCCCCGGCCGGCTGGCGGCGCTGCCGAATGTGCCGAGCTTTGCCGAGCTGGGCTACCGCAACTTCAACCCGCTGATCTGGCAAGGCTTCTTTGCCCCCGCCGGCACCCCACCGGAACTGGTGGAATTGCTTGGCCGGGCGATTCATGACGGGCTTAAGAAGCCCGAGGCGCAGCAGCGCATCCGCGACTGGGGCTTTGAGCCGGTGGGCAGCCTGCCCAGCCAGTTCAATGCCAGGCTGGCCGAGGAAGACCGGATTTGGGGCGAGGTGGCCGCGGCCACGGGGATTCGGGCGGCGCGCTGAGGCGCCGCCCTTGGTGAATCACTCGACGATGCAGGCATGCGCCAGGTTGGAGAGCGTCTCCATCCGGGCGTTGTGCCAGTCGCCATCCTGGCGGCAGTTGCTGAAGAAGGCGAAGCTCAGGCCGCTGTCGGGATCAGCCCAGCAATAGCTGGAGCCGACGCCGCCATGGCCGAAGGTATCTGGGTGGGCCAGGCTGCCCAGGCCACGGATGGTGTCCTGGTAGCCGCGTGAATGCGGGCCAAGGCCGCGATTCATCTCGAAGCCCATATTGGTGTCCAGGCGCTCTCCGGTGAAGTTGCGCGTGACGTAGGACATGGTGCGCGGTGAGACCAGCCGCACGCCGTTCAGTTCACCACCATTGCCCAGCGCCTGGTAGAAGGTGGCCATGGCGCGGGCGGTGCCGTAGCCGCCGCCGCCGGGCACGCCGGCCAGCTTGAAGGCGCTGCTCGCCTCGGCGCTGCGCACCGCAACCTTGCCGGGGCCGGCGGGGTCGTACATCGCCGCGCAACGGGCCTGCTCGCTTTCCGGCGTGCCGATGTACAGCTCCTCACCCAGGCCCAGCGGCAGGATGATGCGCTCCCGCAGCACGTCGCGGAAATCACGGCCCGTGAGTTCGTTGATGATGGCGGCGCAGACCCAATGCGCGGCGGTGGGGTGGTAATGCACGCGGGAACCCGGCGTCCATTCCAGGGTGAAGGCGCAGACCTGGCGGCGCAGTTCGGCGGCATCGCCCCACACCTTCGGCGTGGGCATGGCATTGGGGAAGCCGGCCTGGTGCGACAGCAGCTGGATGATGGTGATGTCGCCCTTGCCATTGGCCTCGAAGCCCGGCAGCACGCTGGCGATGGTATCCGTGAAGCGGAGCAGCCCATCCTCCACCAGCTGCCAGATGGCGCAGGTGGTGATGACCTTGGTGTTCGAGTACATCAGGAACATGCTGCGGTCATCGGCGGCGCGGCCGGCTTCCACATCGGCCATGCCGAAGCTGCGGTACAGCGCCAGTTCACCATGCCGGGCAATGGCGAGCTGCGCGCCTGGGTGGTAGCCCTGGGCGACATGCTTTTCGATGACCGAGCAGAGCCGGGCGAGGGGCGCGGGGTCGAGCCCGAGGGCTTCCGGATTTGATTCAGGCAGCATGACGTTGTCCTTCCTGTTCCCGCAGTGCGGGCATGATTTCAGTGGCAAAAAGCGTGGCGGTGCGCAGCGCCTGTTCCGGCGGAATGTCACCGAAGGCGAAGCGGCTGACGACGTAGTTGACGCTGGTTTCACGCGCCTGCTTCAGCAGCGCGTCGCGCACCGTGGAGACGCTGCCGGCGAAACCGGTGCCGGCTTCCACCATCTCGGCGTAATCCTCGGGCGTGCGGGCGTATTGCGGCATGCTGCCATGGCGCTTCCACAGCACGTAGAAGCTTTCATGGTAGCGGCGCCAGCCTATCCGCGCCGTCTCCAGCGCCTCGGCATCGGTCTCACCAATCACCACTGCACGCGAGAGACCGATACAGGGCAGGGCAGCAGCCGGCTTGCCCAGCGCCGCCCATTCCGCCTTATAGCGCGCGGCAATTTCGGCCACCCGCCCCACCGGGCCGTTGCAGACGATGTTGACCGCGTTCTGCGCCGGCCATACCGCGGCATCGGCGGCGGAAACGCCGTACCAGAGCGGCGGATGCGGCAGTTGGCGCGGCCGCAGCACCATGGGCACGGCCTTGTAGGTGTAGAACTTGCCTTCGAAATTCACTTCCGGCTGAGTCAGCGCCTGCAACAGCAGTTCCAGCGCCTCGCGGTACATCGGCACCGCCTGCTCGGGGTTCACACCGTGGTGGCGCAACTCATGCGGTACGGCGCCGCGGCCCACGCCGAGTTCAAACCGGCCGCCGGACATCTGGTCCAGCATGCAGATTTCCTCGGCCAGTTGCAGCGGGTGGCGCAGCGGCAGGATGTAGACCAGCGGGCCTAAGCGCAACTGCTTGGTGCGCTGCGCCACGGCCGAGAGGAAGACGCCGGTGGTGGGCGCGTAGCTGAGCGGCGTCGCGTGGTGTTCGCTGAGGTGATAGGTGGTGAAGCCAAGCCGGTCATAGGCTTCCACCAGTTGCAGGCGGGCTTCGTAATGCTCGGCGAAGGGCAGGATGCCCGCGTCGTTCTGATCGAAAATGCCGAACTTCATCAGCCTTGCTCCAGATAGGGCGCCAGCAATGCGGCGGTGGCGGCGGTGATTTGGGGTGGCGTGGCGCCCTGGGCGCGCAGCTTGTTGCGCTGGGCGGCGGCGGCCTGCAAATGGCCTTCCCATTCGGGGCCGAAGCGCTTCTCCAGCCATTGCCGCAGAATACGCGCCACGGCTGGGCTTTTGCCTTCGGTGGAAACCGCCAGCATCAGGTTGCCGCGCCGCACGATGGACAGCGCGTAGGCGTCGCAGAGATGCGGCACATCCTCGGCATTGCACAACACGCGATGGGCCCGGCCCAGCGCCACCAGACGTTCATTCTCGGTATTGGGCAGGCCGGCGAGGAAGAGCAGCCGCGTCGCCACAACCTCGGCATCGGTTGGCCAGCGTGGCACCAGCAACGCGCCGGCGGCGGCCTGCATGGCGGCGGAGGGCTCCGCCGCGTAGACAGTCAGCAGCGCCGCGCCGGAAGCCCGCAGCAGGTCCAGCCGCTTCAGTGCCGCCGGGCCATCGCCCACCAGCACCACGGGCCAGCTGCCAAGCTCCAGCGCCAGCGGCAGCATGCTACTCGGCGGCCTGGGCGTGCTTATGCGCCAGCAGCGGCACCTGGCCGGGCAGCGCGTCGCTGTGCCACAGCGCGTGCAGCAGCGCGGTGGAGGCAGCCTCGCCAATCACCGGCACCGTCAACTCGGCGAATTTGTCGCCCAGCTCGGCATCGGTCAGCGGCGCGTCCGGGTCGCCCTTGCGGGTTGGCGAATAGTGGTACAGCTCGCGGCCATCCTTCAGGGTGATCCACACCTTGGCGGCGCGCTTGCCCGGGTAGGCGTCGGCCAGCTCGGGGTCCATGCTCACCGTCACCTTCGGCATTTGCGCGCGAATGGCGGGGTTGTTCAGGTTGGCGGGCTCAAACGCCGCCACGCGCACGCCACCCAGCACCAGCATGGCGCCCACGGTGTATTGCGCCGAAAAGCGCGCTTCCTGCTCGCTGTTCACGCTCGGGCGGTCGCAGACATCCTTGGTGGCGCTGTAGCCGCCGATATGCACCTTGGCCACATCATCGGCGCTGAACTTATTGGCCAGCTGCAGATCCCGCACGCCATCCAGCCCCGCGAAGATATGGCCGCAGCAGCCGTGGTTCTTGAAGGTCATCTCGGTGATGCAGACGCGGTCGAGATCGGCCAGCGCCTTTTCCCACTTGCCCGTGTCCTCGCTGGTGGCGGCGGCAAAGCCTACGGGGCCGTGCAGCACATCCAGCGCGCCGGTTACGCCGGCCGCGCCGGCAATGCCCGCCAGCGCGCCGGCATCGGCGGCGTGGCCGGGGTGTAGCGGCTTGGACATGCCGTCGCTGCGAAAAGCCTGTTGCAGGCCACCGGCGAAGGTGGCGGCGGTGGCGATGGCGTGCGCCATCTGCTTTTCATTGGCGCCCAGCAGCAGCGCCACGGCGGCGGCGGCGCCGAAGGTGCCGACCGTGCCGGTGGTGTGCCAGTACTTGTAGTGGCTGGGCTGCACCGCCATGCCGATGCGGCAGCTCACCTCATAGCCGGCGGTGATGGCGCGCAGCAGTTCTTCCAGCGTGGAACCCTGCGCCTGGGCGCAGGCCAATGCGGCGCCGATGGTGGGGCAGCCCGGGTGGTAGCCGGCGTCGCGAAAAATATCGTCGAACTCGACCGTGTGGCTGGCGGTGGCATTCAGCAGTGCGGCGTAGCGCGTGCCGCCGGTATTGCCGTCCACGTAGTTGATGGCGCGGCCGCTGCCACGCTCGCTGGCCATGGCGGCGCTGAGCAGCGTGGCCGGTGGGTGCAGGCAGCCCGGCAGCAGGGCGGCGAACCAGTCGATTAGCGCCCGCCGCGCGTGATGCGCGACGAAGGGCGTGAGTTCCCGCGTGCGCCAGGAGGCGCCATGGGCGGCCAGGGCGAGGAGGGGGTTAGCGGTTGCCACGGAGAACCTCCTGGTTGATGACCACATCGGGGTCCAGCTTGTTCTCGAACACCTGGATGATGCTCTCGGCGCAGCTCATGGCCATGCGGTACAGGCCCTGCTCGGTGGCGGCGGCGGAATGCGGCGTCATCACCACATTCGGCGCCTTGAGCAGCGGGTTGGCTGGGTTCATCGGTTCTTCCCAGAATACGTCCAGGCCGGCGGCCTTCAGGTGGCCGCTGGTCAGCGCGCCGGCCAGCGCCTTTTCATCCACCAGCGTGCCGCGGGCGGTGTTGATGTAGGTGGCGCCCTTTTTCATGGTGGCGAAGAACTCGCCATTCACCATGCCGCGCGTCTTTTCATTGCTCGGCAGGTGGGTGGTCACCACATCGGCTTCGGCCAGGCCCTCGGCCAGCACCTTGGCGGGGATGAAGCCGGCGCCCTTGATGGTGTTCTGCGGAATGTAGGGGTCATGCACCAGCACGCGCATGCCGAAGGCGGCGCAGAGTCGGGCGACGCGGCCACCGATGCGGCCGAAGCCGACGACCAGCACGGTCTTGCCGCCGAGGTCAAACGTGCCCGGCACCGGCGGGTTGGACCATTCGCCGGCCTTGGTCTTGCGGTCATACTCGAAGGTGCCGCGGGCGATGTTGAGCATCAGCATCATGGCGTGCTCGGCCACGCTGGCGGCATTCGCATCCGGCGTTACGGTCAGCGGAATGCCGCGTGCGGTCAGCGCCGGCACGTCCACCGCGTCATACCCCACGCCGTGGCGGGCGCAGATGCGCAGCTTGTGCGCATGCGCCAGGAAGGCGGCGTTGATGGGCGTGGCGCGCACGATGATCGCCTCGGCATTCGGGATGCTCGCGGCGATGGTCTGCTCGTTCACCGGGTCCAGCACTTCCACCGTGTGGCCGGCTTCGCGCAACTTGGCCTGGGCATCCGGGTGGACCGGGCGCAGGCAGACAACATGGGCCATGGTTTTGTCCTAGTCAGCAGTGGCACCCGAAAGGCGGACAATCTCCGTCCATTTCGGAATGTCGGATTGAATGAAACTGGCGAATTCATCGGGGTTGCTGCCCACCGGCTCGCTGCCCTGCTCGCCCAGCTTGGTCTGCAGGGCCTCGGTCCGCAGCGCGGCCATGGTTTCCTGCGCGATGCGGCGCAGCACCGGGGCCGGGGTGCCGGCCGGGGCCATCAGGCCGCTCCACAGCGCAATCTCAAAGCCAGGCATGGTTTCGGCAATGGTGGGCACGTTGGGGAACAAGGGCGAGCGGCGCCGGGTGGTGAC
>CANFIE010000245.1 GCA_947446625.1 Acetobacteraceae bacterium
CGAAAATCACGCCCATGCCCAGCCGCTCCTGCAATTCGCGCAGCAGCAGCAGCACCTGGATCTGCACCGTGGCATCCAAGGCGGTGGTCGGCTCATCGGCCAGCAGCAGCTTGGGCTTGCAGGCCAGGGCCACGGCGATCATGGCGCGCTGGCGCAACCCGCCGGAAAGCTCATGCGGGTAGGCCGCCAGCCGCCGCTTGGCGCTGGGAATCTGCACCAGTTCCAGCAATTCCAGCGCCCGCGCCATGCCGGCACTGCGCGAAATCCCCTCATGCCGGCACACCGTCTCGGCGATTTGCGTGCCGATGGTGAACACCGGGTCCAGCGCCGTCATCGGCTCCTGGAAAATCATGGAAACGGTGGAGCCGCGGAAATCCAGCAGCTGCCGCTCGGTCATGGCCTGCACATTCTGCCCGGCCACCTCGATACCACCCTCCACCACCGCCTTCTTCGGCAGCAGCTTCATCAGCGCCCGCAGCGTCACGGACTTGCCCGAGCCGGACTCACCCAGAATGCACAGCGTCTCGCCGGCGGCCAGGTCCAGGTCCACGCCATTCACCGCGCTCACATTGGCGTCACGCGAGACGAAGCGAACGCTGAGATTGCGCAACTTCACCAGCGGTGCCGCCGGCTCCAGCTTCAACGCCGCGCTCATGCCGCAACACTCCCAGCCTTGCTATGCCCGCTACCCACCGCCGCCATATGGCAGGCCGCCAAATGCCCACCGCCCAAATCGGCGGCCGGCGGCGGCGTCGTCTCGCACACCTTCTCGCTGAACGGGCAACGTGTGCGGAAACGGCAGCCGCTCGGCGGGTTCACCGGGTTGGGCGGGTCGCCACTCAGCGGTGGCTCGGTACGGCGGTTGGCCGGGTCCATGCTCGGCCGGCTGGCCAGCAAGGCGCGGGTATAGGGGTGCGCCGGCCGGGCGTAGATCGCCTCCACCGGCCCCTGCTCCACCACCAGCCCCAGATACATCACCATCACCCGGTCGCTGATGTACTGCACCACATTCAGGTCATGGCTGATGAACACATAGGTCAGCCCGTATTTTTCCTTGAGGTCCATCAGCAGGTTCAACACCTGCGCCTCAACCGATTTATCCAGCGCTGAAACCGGCTCATCCAGCACCACCAGGCGCGGATACAGCGCCAGGGCGCGGGCAATATTCACCCGCTGCCGCTGCCCGCCGGAAAGTTCATGCGGATAGCGCCGGGCATATTGATTGGGCGCCAGCCCCACCGCCGCCAACAGCTCATGCGCGCGTTCCCGCGCCTGCCCAGCCGAAATGCCATGCACCCGCGGCGCAAATCCAATGCTGTCCTCAATCGGCAAACGCGGGTTCAGCGACGCGTAGCTGTCCTGGAACACCATCTGCACCTGGCGCCGATACTCCTTCAGCGTCACGCCGCCACTGTTGGTGTTGCCGCCCACCGTCTCACCATCAAACAGCATGGTGCCGGCATCGGGGTCCAGCAGGCGCATCAGCAGCTTGGCGGTAGTGGATTTGCCACAACCGCTCTCGCCCACAATGCCCAGCGTCTCGCCCTTCAAGACATTGAAGGTAACGCCGTCCACGGCCCGCACGGTGGCAACGGCGCCACCAAACATGCCGCCCCGGATGGGGAAATGCTTCTTGAGGTCTCGCAGCAGGAGCAACGGCTGGGCCGGTCCGCCACGGTCGGTGTGTTCGCTGGTCGCGCTGGTGCTGGAGCTCATGGCGCAACAGCAGCAAGGCCCGTGCCAGCATTACCCGGCGAGTCGCGGCCAACTCTGCCCAACCTGCAGGCAAAGCGCCACAAAACAGGCCAAACTCACCCCAGCAGCGGCAGGCGCTCCGCCAGCAGAAACGGCGCCCCCGGCCCAACCTGGCTGAACAGGCACAGTTGCCGCACATGCCGCCGCACCGTCAGCGCCGGGGCGAAATGCGCCTGCACCGCCGGCATCAGCACGTCACGCTCAACCGCATCCAGCCGGCGGCTGAGCGTGACGTGGAAGAACCACTCCTCGAACACATAGTGGTAGCCCCAGCGGTCCAGCAACTCGCGCTGGCGCGGCGTCATCCGCTCCGGCCGGCGGCGCGCCATCTCCTCGGGCGTTGCCGGCAGGCGGAAGCGGTCCAGCGCTGCCACACAGGCATCGGCCAGCGCGTTCAGCGGCGCGCAGGGCTCAGCCTCGCGCAGTGCAATGAAGCCATGCAGGTCGCTCGGCACCAGCGTCGGCAAAACGAAGGGCCGGGTCCGCGCCGCCAGGTCCATCGCCGCCGCCCGCACCTCGGCATAGGGCGCAGCAAACCTGAAGGGCGGCTTCAGCGTGGCATGCAGCCCATAGCCGCGCGCATCAGCGGTCAGCGCCGGCAAATCCAGCCCAGCCACGCTGGGCTGCGGCAGGGTCGCGCCGGTCTCGGCATCCCGCCCCAACCAGGTTGAGCCAAGCGCATGCAGCGGGTCATCCAACTCCGGTGCCCAATACAGCGCCAACCGGGCACTCATGCCACGCGCACCCCGCGGGACCACACGCCGCGCAGCACCGGCAGCCCGGCCAGGGTCTGCACCCGCACTACATCGGCGCGCAGCCCCACCGCCAGCCGGCCCCTGTCGCTCAGCTTGGCCATGCGCGCCGGCGCATCCGACACCATCGCCACCGCCTGCGGCAAGGAACAGCCCGGCAATTCCGCCGCCCGCCACGCTGCCTCGATCATCGCGCTTGGCACATAGTCGCTGGCAAAGGCATCCAGCAGCCCGGCCTGCACCAAATCCGCCACCGCCAGATTGCCGGAATGGCTGCCGCCTCGCACGATATTCGGCGCGCCACCAATCACCGTCACCCCATGCGCCCGCGTCGCGGCGGCGGCTTCCATCGCCACCGGAAACTCGGAAATCATGATGCCATCGGCGGCATTGCGCGCCACATCGGCGGCGTTGTCGTCATCATGGCTCGCCAGCGGAATGCCCCGGGCTGAGAAGCGGTCCAGCACCACACGGCGCTGCGGCTCGCGCAGGCGTTCGCGCTGGGCCAGCAGTTCCTCGATGCGGCTTTCCACATCCTGCACGCTCAGCCCCTTCTGCCGCATGCGCATCTCGCGGTAGCGCTCCAGGTCGCGGTACTGGCCCACGCCCGGCGAGTGATCCATCAGGCTCACCATCACCACCTGTGCATGGTCGGCCACGCTGTCCAGCGCGGGCAGCAGGTCCGGCGCCGGCAATTCGCAGCGCAGATGCAGATAGTGCTCGGCCTTCAGCCCGCAGGCGGCGCGCATCTCATCCAGGTCGCGCACGCCATCGCGGAAGGTCTGGCCCCGGCCCGGGTCAAAGCCCAAATCGCCCAGGCAGAGTGCATCCAGCACCGTGGTCACGCCGGCCGCCACGCATTGCGCATCATGCGCCAGCAGCGCGGAGCGGCTGGGCCAGCGTGCATTGGCCCGCGGCAGCACCTGGCGTTCCAGATTATCGGTGTGCACATCCACCATGCCGGGCATCAGCACATCGCCGTGCATATCCTCGGCGCCGGCCACATGGCTGCGGCCGCGCTGCACCTCGGCAATCATGCCGTTGCGCACCACCAGCGTGCCATCCAGCACCGCATCGGCCAGCACCAGCCGGGCATTGGTGAAAATCATCTCATGCGTCATGCGGCAGCGCTCTGAATCGGGGCAACCTCGAACAGCCTGTCGGCCACGCGGTCGCGCACTTCGGTGTCATGGAAAATGCCAATGATGGCGGTGCCCGCCCGCTTGGCTTCGGCAATCAGGCTCACCACCACCTCGCGGTTGCCAGCATCCAGGCTGGCGGTCGGCTCATCCAGCAGCAGCACCGGGTAGCCGGGGGCAAAGCCCCGCGCCAGGTTCACCCGCTGCTGCTCACCGCCCGAAAACGTGGCCGGCGGTAGGCCATGCAGCGCCGCCGGCAGGTTCAGCCGGGCCAGCAACGCGGCGGCCCGCGCCCGCGCTTCCTCCTTGGCCACGCCGCGCGCCATCAACGGCTCGGCCACGATATCCTGCGTGGAAACCCGCGGAATCACGCGCAGGAACTGGCTGACATAGCCCAGCGTATCCCGCCGCACCGCCCGCACCAGCCGTGCATCGGCGCTGGTGATATCAACCTCCACCCCCGCATGCCGCACCCAAACATGGCCGCTGCCCGCGCCGTAGTTGCCGTACAAGCAGCGCATCAGCGTGGATTTCCCGGCGCCCGAAGGCCCGGCCAACGCCACGCATTCCCCCGGCGCCACGCTCAGCTCCACATCCTGCAGCACCGGAATGCAAATGCCGCCCTGCAGATGCAGCGTGAAGGTCTTGGAGAGATGTTCCGTACGAATGGCGGCGTTCATGCTGCAAGCACCGAGCTGACCAACAACTGCGTATAGGGATGCTGCGGGTCATCCAGCACCCGGTCCACCAACCCCTGCTCCACCACCTGGCCGCGCCGCATCACCAATATCCGGTGCGCCAGCAGCCGGGCGGCGGCGATGTCATGCGTCACAATCAGCACCGCCAGGCCCAACTCCGCCACCAGCGCCCGAATGAGATCAAGCAGCTTGGCCTGCACGGAAACATCCAGGCCCCCGGTCGGTTCATCCATGAACACCAGCTTCGGTTGCGTCACCAGCGTGCGCGCTATCTGCAAGCGCTGCTGCATGCCGCCTGAGAATTTCTCCGGCATGTCGTCAATCCGCGCCGGGTCAATCTCCACCCGCTTCAGCCATTCAATCGCCTCGGCGCGAATGCCGCCGTAATGCCGGGCGCCGGCCGCCATCAACCGCTCCCCCACATTGCCACCGGCCGAAACCCGCAGCCGCAGCCCGTCACGCGGGTTCTGATGCACAAAGCCCCATTCGCTGCGCATAAGCCGGCGCCGGGCACTCTCGCCCATGGCGTGCACATCCTCGCCGGCATACAGCACCTGGCCGCTGGCCGGCGCCATCATGCCCGCCAGCACGCGCAGCAGCGTGGTCTTGCCCGACCCACTCTCGCCCACAATCGCCACCACCTCGCCGGGGTGAATCTCCAGCGCCACGTCATCCAGCGCGGCCACGGCGCCAAAGCGCAGCGTCAGCCCGCTGGCCTGCATCAGGGCATCGCTCATGCCGCTTCCTCCTCCAGTGGCGGCCGAGAGGCACAGTAATCCGTGTCGGAACACACAAAGGCGCGCTTGCCCGTGTCATCCACAATCAGCTCATCCAGGTAGCTGCTGCGCGAGCCACAGATCACGCAGGCCGCATCCGCCCGCACCGGCACGAAGGGATGGTCCTCGAAATCCAGGCTGCGCACATCGGTATAGGGCGGCACGGCGTAAATCCGCTTCTCCCGCCCGGCGCCGAACAATTGCAGCGCCGCCATGCGATGCAGCTTCGGGTTGTCAAACGCCGGAATCGGGCTGGGCGACATCAAATAGCGCCCATTCACCAGCACCGGATAATTGTAGCTGGTGGTCACCGCGCCATGCCGGGCAATGTCCTCGTACAGCTTCACATGCATCAGCCCGTAATCAGCCAGGGCATGCATGCGCTTGGTCTCGGCCACACGCGGCTCCAGCCGAAACAGCGGCTCCGGCATCGGCACCTGATAGACCAGAATCTGGCCTTCCTGCAGCGGCGCTTCCGGCACCCGGTGCCGGGTCTGGATCACCGTCGCTTCCTCGGTTTTCTCCGTGGTGGCAACGCCCGCCACCCGGCCAAAGAAGCGGCGAATGGAAACCGCATTCGTCGTATCATCCGCGCCCTGGTCGATAACCTTCAGCGTGTCATCCGGTCCCAGCACGCTGGCGGTCACCTGAATGCCACCCGTGCCCCAGCCATAGGGCAGCGGCATTTCCCGCGACCCGAACGGCACCTGAAACCCCGGCAGCGCCACCGCCTTCAGCAGCGCACGGCGGATCATCCGCTTGGTGTTCTCGTCCAGGTAGCCAAAGTTGTAGCCTGCTTCGATCACGGCGTGTCACTCCGCAGCGCCCGAACCTTCTCCAGTTCGCTCTGAAAATCCACGTAGTGCGGCAGCTTCAAATGCTCCGCGAAGCCGGTCGCCTCCACATTGTCGCAGTGGTACAGCACGAATTCCTTGCTCTGCGCCGGCGCATCCGTTGGCTCGCCCAGCTCGGCGCTGCGCAGGCCGCGGTCCACCAGCGCCATCGCCATCG
>CANFIE010000246.1 GCA_947446625.1 Acetobacteraceae bacterium
AGACCCCGCCGCCCTGGTCGCCAGCAGCGCCGCCCTCATTCGCGACACCGGCTGGCAGCCGCAATTCCCCGCGCTGGATGACATTGTCCGCACCGCCTGGGCCTGGCACCAGACCCACCCGAAGGGTTATGCCGACAGAGTTTGATCAACCCTCAAACGTCGTGCGTCAGCACGCCTTCGGCGTGACGCGCCGGGCCTCCGCCCGGCTTGGCTTCGCGCCCATAGGGGCACGGCCGCCATTCGGGGGCTCGGCCCTGCGGGCCGGCGGCGGCAACCCGTCGCCTACTCCAGCGGCACCGCGCTGATGATCACCACCGCGCTGGCATAGGGGTATTCATCCGTCATGGTCAGGTGCACCACGGCGCGCATCCCCGGCGGGGTAATCTTCGCCAGCCGTTCCGCCGCGCCGCCCGTCATCACCATGGTGGGCTGGCCGCTGCGCAGGTTCACCACCCCCAAATCCCGCAGAAACACCCCGGCCCTAAACCCGGTGCCCAGCGCCTTGCTCGCGGCTTCCTTGGCGGCAAAGCGCTTGGCGTAGGTCGCTGCCCTGATCCGCTCGGTGCGCTTCTCGGCCTTGGCCTGCTCCACCGGGGTGAACACCCGCTGGATGAAGCGCTCGCCATGCCGCGCCATCACCTGCTCCACCCGGCGAATATCGCACAGGTCATTGCCCAGGCCCAGAATCACGCGATTCCCACCATCACGAGCGCGTCCGCTCCACCCGCACCACGCCACCCAGCACCCGCAACGTCGCCATGATGGTGTTGAGGTGGCGCAGGTCATTCACCTCCAGGTCCAGCGCCACATCCATGATGTCGCTTTCCCGGTGCAGCACCCGCAGCCCGCTGACCACGCCATCCTGCTTGGCCACGGCGGTGGCCAGCCCACCCAGCGCGGCGGGCTTGTTCTCCAGGCTCACCGTCACCCGGGCGCCGTGCTTCTCGGCGCCGCCGCCGTCATCTTCCCAATCCACATCCAAAAACCGTTCGGGCGTGGCGGCAAAGCTGTTCAGCGTGTGGCAGTCGCTGGCATGAATCGTCACGCCCTTGCCGGTGGTCACAATCCCCACAATCCGCTCGCCCGGCAGCGGATGGCAGCAGCCGGCGAAGGTCAGCGCCATGCCCGGCACCAGCCCGGTCACCGGCATGCTCTGCGCGCCCTTCGGCACCGGCCGGTCCGAGCGGCCCAGCGCCGGCCCCGCGCCCAGCCGCCCGCGCGGCCTGGCCAGCGGCATCGGGTCCACCGCCCGCGGCGGGCTGCGCAGTTCCGGCACCGCGGCATGCACCACGTCGCGCGGCCCCAGGCTGCCGCTGCCCACGGCAATGTAAAGGTCGTCCAGGCTGGCCTGCTTCAGCGGCTTCAGCGCCAACTCCAGCAGCTTCTCGGAAAACTCCAGCCCTTCCTGGCGGAACGCCTTGGCCACGGCCGAGCGCCCGCTGGTAACGTGCTCCTCCTTCAGCCGCGCATGCACAAAGCGCCGGATCCGCGCCCGCGCCTTGCCGGTGACCACAAAGCGGTCCCAGCCCGGGTTCGGCGTGCCGCCCCGCGCGGTGATGATCTCGACCTGGTCGCCATTCTCAAGCTGGTGCCGCAGCGGCAGAATCTTGCCATTCACCTTGGCGCCCACGCAGGTGTCACCCACCACCGAGTGCACCTCGTAGGCAAAATCCACCGGCGTCGCCCCGCGCGGCAGCTCGATCAGATCGCCCTTGGGCGTGAAGCAAAAAACCTGGTCGCGGTGCAGCTCAAGCTTGGTGTGTTCCAGGAAGTCCTGCGGCGCCCCCTCGGACTCCTCCAGAATATCCAGCAGCGCGCCCACCCAGGGATAGCGCTTGCGCGTGGTCGCGGCGTCGGTGCCCTGCTTGTAGATCCAGTGCGCCGCCACACCGTTCTCGGCCACCTCATGCATATCCAGCGTCCGGATCTGCACTTCTATTTTTGCATTGCGCCGCTCAGGAACGGTAACCCCGGTATGCAGGCTCTGATAGCCATTGGTCTTCGGCGTACTGATGTAGTCCTTGAACCGCCCCGGAACCACCCGATACGCCTCATGGATCGCGCCCAGCGCCATGTAGCAGGCGGCCTTCTCGTGCTCGGGAATGATGATGCGGAACGCCATCACATCCGAAAGCTGCTCGAAGGCCACATTCTTCTTCTGCATCTTCAGCCAGATGGAATAGGGCGACTTCTCCCGCCCCACCACATCCACCAGCGGCACATGGTGGCCCTGCAGCACCAGCTTCACATCGGCCTCAATCTCCTTGATGAGATCGGCGCCCTGCCCGCGCAAAAAGCTCAACCGCGCCGCAATGGTCTGCCACGCCTCGGGGTTCAACTCCCGAAAGGCCAGCGTCTCCACCTCGGTCTTCAGCGCATCCATGCCGATGCGCTCGGCCAGCGGCGCGAAAATCTCCAGCGTCTCGCGCGCCGTTTTCCGCCGCCGCTCGGGCTGCGGCACGGCGTCCAGCGTGCGCATGTTGTGCAGCCGGTCGGCCAGCTTCACCAGCAGCACCCGGATATCCTCGGACAGCGCCAGCACCAGCTTGCGCAGGTTTTCCGCCTGCTTGGTCTGCTTGCTCTTCAGCTCAATCTCAGTGAGCTTGGTGACGCCATCCACCAGCCGCGCCACATCCTTGCCGAAGCGCTGCTCAATCTCGGGCAGGCCGCAGCCGGTATCCTCCACCACATCATGCAGCAGCGCGGTCGCAATGCTCGCCGCATCCAGCCGGTACCCGGCCAGAATATGCGCCACCGCAATGGGGTGGATGATGTAGGGCTGGCCGTTGTCGCGCTTGTCGTCGCGGTGCTGCTCGCAGGCAAACCGCCCGGCGCGCTCCACAAGGTCCAGATCGGCCTTGGGGTCATAGGCAGCCACGGCGGCCACCAGCGCGGGAATCTCAGTCAGGCCGGGTATCGCCGCCGGCGCGGCGGGCGTGGCCACCCCTTCCGGGGCACGCGGCACCGGGGCGTTGTCAGGCCCGGCGTCGCGCTCGCTCATCGCCCCGGTGCTTTCAGCGCTTGCCGCCCAACTCGGCGGCAATCGCCGCCTCGATATCATCGGCCGACATGTCGTCCAGGCTCGCCCCGTCCGGCAGCGGCTCCTCGTTCACGTCCATCACGCCAAAGATGTTCTCGTCGGTGGCGATCAGATCCAGCACTTCTTCCTCGGCCGGCTCCGGCTCGGGGGCGCGCTGCAGGCTCTTCACCAGGTCCTGTTCAATAATGCCCAGGTCGATGGTCTGGTCCGCAATCTCGCGCAGCGCCACAACCGGGTTCTTGTCATTGTCGCGGTCAACGGTCAGCTCCTCCCCCCGGCTGATGTTGCGGGCGCGCTGGGCGGCCAGCAGCACCAACTCAAACCGGTTGGGGATCTGAACAATGCAGTCTTCAACGGTAACGCGTGCCATGGTGGGGTGGCTCCGAGCGCAGCAGGGCAAAAACGAACCCTTCAGATAGCCACCGCCGCGCAATTGTGCAAGCGCAGCAACGCCACCCCTCCTTCAAACCGGCTCAATCAAACCGGATCATCTGGCGCACCACCTCGCCGCCCTTCAGCGTGGCAAAGCCCTGGTTGATATCCTCCAGCCGGATATGCCCTGAAATCAGGTGGTCCAGCTTCAGCCGCCCCTGCCGCCACAGCCCCAGCAGCCGGGGCATATCGGTCCGAAACC
Source organism: Acetobacteraceae bacterium (assembly GCA_947446625.1). GTDB lineage: Bacteria > Pseudomonadota > Alphaproteobacteria > Acetobacterales > Acetobacteraceae > CAIMOR01. The sequence continues at coordinate 3,675 of CANFIE010000246.1, forward strand.
GGTTCGACCCCATGGAGGAGCCCTGAATCTTCCGCTCACGCAGAAAATCGAAGCCATGCAGCTCAATCTTCACCCCAAACGGCACCATGCCGATAATCGTCGCCGTCCCGCCTGGCCGCAGCATCTCAAACGCCTGCTCGGCGGTGCGCTTCAGCCCCAGCGCCTCAAAGCTGTAATGCACGCCGCCCTTGGTCAGTTCCCGCACCTGCGCCACCGGGTCGTCATTGCCCACCAAAATCGTATCGGTGGCGCCCATCTGCTTCGCCAGTTCCAGCTTCGACGCCAAGCGGTCAATCGCCACAATCCGCTCGGCCCCGGCCAGCGCCGCGCCATTCACCGCCGCCAGCCCCACGCCGCCGCAGCCAATCACCGCAACCGTGCAGCCCGCCTCAATCCGCGCCGTGTTGAAAACCGCGCCCACGCCCGTCATCACCCCGCAGCCCACCACGGCGGCGCGGTCCAGCGGCGTCTCGTCGTCAATCTTCACCAGCGCATTCTCATGCACCAGCATCTGCTCGGCAAAGGCGGAAAGGTTGAGGAATTGGTGCATCCGCTCGCCGCCCTTCCAGGTCATCCGGGTGGAAGCCCCAGGCGGCAACTTCACGCTGGTATTCTCACACAGCACCGGCCGCCCCGCCGTGCACTGGCTGCAATGCCCGCAAAACACCGAAAGGCAGCCAATCACATGGTCGCCCGGCTTCAGGTAGGTCACCTGGTCGCCCACCTGCTCCACCACCCCGGCCACCTCATGCCCCGGCACCAGCGGCAACGGATGCGGATACAGCCCCTCGATGAAGTGCAAATCGCTGTGGCACAGCCCGGCGAAGGCCACCTTCACCAGCACCTCATGCCCCTTGGGCTTCTCCAGCGTCACATTCTCAATGGTCAGCGGCTGGTTCACGGCGTGCAGTACGGCGGCCTTCATGATTTTTGCCTCTCCCTGGTTTACCGCCAGCCTATCCCCTGTACCTTGCCGCCAGCAACGGAGGATACGAACCCAATGGCACCCGAACTTCTGCAGGAACGCGACGGCGGCGTCCTCATCCTCACCATGAACCGCCCCGACGTGCTGAACGCCCTCGGCGGCAACATGATGTGGGACATGGTGAAGGCCCTGTCCGAAGCCGCGCAGGACCCCTCCGTGGGCTGCGTCGTCCTCACCGGCGCTGGCCGCGGCTTCTCCGCGGGCGGCGACATGAAGGCCCGCGCCACCGGCGCCAAGCCGCCGCCGGCCACGCCCGAGGAAGGCGCCGACGAGCTCCGCGCCCGCATGGAATGCTCGCGCCTGCTGCATGAAATGCCCAAGCCCACCATCGCCATGCTCAACGGCGTAGCCGCCGGCGCCGGCATGTCACTGGCCCTGGCGTGCGACATGCGCGTGGGCGGCACCAGCGCCCGCATGACCACCGCCTTCGCCAATATGGGCTTCTCCGGAGACTTCGGCGGCCACTACTTCCTGGCCCGCCTGCTCGGCCCGGCCAAGGCGCGCGAACTCTACTTCACCAGCGCCAAGCTCGACAGCGCCGCGCTCGACAAGCTCGGCCTGCTCAACCGCCTGGTGCCCGACGCCGAATTGCGCGACGAGACGATGAAGCTCGCCCGCCAGCTCGGCAACGGCCCTCGCGTGGCCTGGCGCTACATGAAGCGCAACATGAAGATCGCCGAGGAAGGCACGCTGGCCGAGGCGCTCGATGCCGAAGCCATCGGCATGATGCGCACCCGCGAGACCGAGGACCACAAGGAGGCCCTGCGCGCCTTCATGGAAAAGCGCGCCCCCAACTTCACCGGCCGCTGAACACATCCACTGCTTGACCTTTCCGGAGCACGCCTAAATCCTTGGGGCTCCGGAAAGGCTCTCCCCCATGCGCCGACGCTCCATCCTCACCGGCCTGCTGCTGCCCGCCACGGCCAGCGCCCAACGCCCCCCGGTGCTGGACCGCCTGCGCGAGGGCCCGCCCTCACCCGAGGAAGTGCGGCGCCAAATCAAAACCCGGCTGGAACACCTGCGCGAATTCCGCGACAGCCTGCGCGCCTTCCTGGCGGACCTCCCCGCCCTGGAATTCGCCCGCCGCTTCCGCGAACTGGAATACCGCCACCCCGGCCTCAGCGGCCTGCGCGCCAGCGTCCAGCCCAGCGGCAAGCTGTTCATGCACGCCGCCGAAACCACCGTCCCAGACGCCCCCGCCGCCACCAGCCTCAGCATCAGCCAGGACGCCACCAACCTCATCACCGGCTTCGAGGTCGGCAGCGCCAGCCTCTACACCCAGCGCTACCAGTCGCCGGTCTGGCCCGGCGGCAATTCCGGCGTCACCATCGGCATCGGGTATGACCTTGGCTATTGCAGCACCGCCGCCTTCACGCGGGACTGGCAGGGCATCCTGCCCGACCCGCACCAGGGCGCCCTCTCCCCCACCTGCACCGCCAAGGCCGACAAAGCCCAACCCCTGGTCGCC
>CANFIE010000247.1 GCA_947446625.1 Acetobacteraceae bacterium
CGCTTCCGGCGCCATGGTGGCGGCGCTGCTGGAGCGGGACCGCACCGGCCAGGGGGCGCATCTGGACCTTTCGCAGCGCGAGCTGACCAGCTTTCTGCTGGGCGAGGAATTGCTGGTGGCGGCGGCGGGGGCACCCTCTCCGCGCCGGGGCAATGCCGACCCGCTGGCGCCCGAGGACCGGGTGGTGGCCGAGGGCGAGGGCTGGCGCGCCCATTGGGCCGGCGGCAGCGCCCTGGTGCGTGATGGCTACGCCCTGGCGGAAGCCGCCGAGTTCAAGGCCGGCACCGCCGTGCTGAGCGCGCCGGATGGCAAACCCGCCAAGGGCATTCCCTTCCGCTTCACCCGCCGGCCGCTGGCCATAACCGATAGCTGCCACAGCCTGGGCGCCGACAATGCCGCCGTGCTGGCCGGCATTGGCTACAGCGCCGCCGAGATTGCCGGCTTGCAGGCCGCCGGGGTGCTGGCCACCGAACCGCGCGGCAAGCGCCACGAATAACGGGAGAAAACATCATGCCCAGCCGTCGCAGCCTGCTTGCGCTCCCTGCCCTGCTTGCTGCGCCAAGGGCGCGGGCGGCAGGCTACCCGGACAAGCCCATCCGCCTGCTGATTCCCTTCCCGCCCGGCGGCGGCACCGACAATTTGGGCCGCCTGCTGGCCAAGGCGCTGGGGGATAGGCTGGGCCAAACGGTGGTGGTGGAAAACCGCGGCGGCGCGGGCGGCAATATCGGTGTGGCGGTGGCCGCCCAGGCGGCACCCGACGGCTACACCGTGCTGTTCAACGGCAATGGCATGGCCATCAGCCGTGAGTTGTTCAAGAACCCCGGCTTCAACTGGGATACCGACTTTACCTGGGTGGCCCGCACCGCAAGCACACCCGTGCTGCTGGTGGTGAATGAGCATGTGCCGGCGCGCACGCTGCGCGACTTCATTGCCTTTGCCCGCGCCAACCAGGGCCGGCTGAACCATGGCACCGCCGGGGCGGGCACGCCCTTCCATCTGGGCGGCGAGTTGTTCAACGAGTTGGCCGGCACGCGGATTGTGCATGTGCCCTACCGCGGCACCGGGCCAGCGGTGGCCGGGCTGCTGGGCAATGAGGTGCAATGCATGTTCGCCTCCTCCACCGGGGTGGATGGGCTGATCCGCGACGGCAAGATCTTTCCGCTGGCCAACCTGGCCGGCAAGCGGGCGCGTGGCTGGCCCAACCTGCCCAGCATGGCCGAGGAATTGCCCGCCTATGCCGCCGAACAATGGTACGTGCTGGGCGTGCCGCGCCGCACGCCGGAGGAAATTGTGCAGCGGCTGGAGGCTGAGACCCGGGCGGTGATGAGCGACCCGGCCTTCATGCGGCTATGCGAGGAGCGCGGCTTCGACCCGGAATTCCTCGACAGTGCCGGCGCTACCCGGGCGCTGGAGGCGGATCAGCGCCGCTGGGCGCCGATTATTGCCCGCGCTGGCATTACCCCGGAATGAGGCGCGCCCTGCTGCTGCTGGCGCTGCTGGCGGCACCCGCCCAGGCCGAGTTCCCCGACCGGCCCTTCCGGCTGATTGTGGGCTACGCGCCGGGTGGGTCCACCGACATCATTGCCCGCACCGTGGCCGAGGGCATCGGCCAGCGGCTGGGCCAGCAGGTGGTGGTGGAGAATCGTGGTGGCGCCGGGGGCGTGCCCGCGGCCGCCGTGGCGGTGCAGAACGAACCGGATGGCTACACGCTTGTGCTGCACACCCAGGGGCTGAACCAGGCCGCCGCCGTGGGCACGCGCATGCCCTTCCACCCCGTGGATGCCTGGGCACCGATTGGCCTGGCCGCCACCGGGGCGAATGCGCTGATCGTGCATCCCGCCGTGCCTGCCACCACCATGGTGGAATTGCAGGCCTTTGTGCGCGCCAGCGGCCAGCCTTTGCGCTTCGGCACGCCGGGCATTGGGCTTTCCAGCGCCGTTTTCGCCCAGGGCATGCAGGTGGATATGGAGGAGGTGCGCTATCGCGGCACCTCGGCGGCGCTGGCCGACCTGCTGGCCGGGCGGGTGCAGGCCTATACCATCGCGCTGGCGGGGGTGCTGCCCTATGTGCAGTCCGGCCAGTTGCGGGCGCTGGCCATTGGCGGGCCGCGCCGCAGCCGGGTGATGCCGGAATTGCCCACCACCGCCGAAGCCGGCTTCCCCACCGTGCTGATGGTGAGCTGGTTTGGCCTGGTGACGCTGGCCGGCACGCCGGAGGACCGGCTGGAGAAGCTGTTCACCGCGCTGAACGCCACCCTGGCCGAACCCCAGGCCGCGGCCCGGCTGGAAGGCGCCGGGCTGGATGTGGACCCCAGCCCCAGCCGTGCCGCCTTTGGGGAATTGTACCGCCGCGACTTCTCCCGCTGGATGGAAGTCTCTCGCCAACAGGGGCTGGCCCGATGATTCGATTGGTATTTTGCTTGCTGCTGCTGGCGGTGCCGGCGCGGGCGGAATGGCCGGAAAAGCCGTTCCGCCTCGTCATCCCGTTCACCCCGGGCGGCACCAACGACATTATCGGCCGCATTGTCACCGAGGGCATGGGCCGGCGGCTGGGGCAGAATTTCATCATTGAAAATCGCGGTGGCGCCGGCGGCATGCTGGGGGCCGATATCGTCGCCAAGGCGGCGCCGGATGGCTACACGATTTTGCTCGGCGGCAGCGGCAGCCTGACCATTTCCAGCCTGGTGCATGCGCGGGTGCCGTTTGACGTAGCCAATGCCTTCGCCCCCATTGGGCTGATGGCGCTGGGCCCGAATGTGATTGTGGTGCACCCGAGCGTGCCGGTGCAGTCACTGCGCGAATTGCAGGCCTATGCCCGGGCCGCGCGGCCACCCATCAGCTATGCCAGCCCGGGCGTGGGCAGTACCGGCCATGCCGCCGGGGTGATGCTGTTGCAGGCGCTGGGGGTGGAAATGGAGCACATTCCCTACCGCGGCACCGCGCCGGCGCTGACCGATGTGATGGCGGGGCGGATACCGCTGTTCACCAACGCCCTGGCGCCGATGCAGCCCTACATTGAAAGTGGCCGACTGCGCGCTTTGGCCATTGCCGGGCCGCGCCGTTCCCCGGCCATGCCGAACCTGCCGACCACGGCGGAAGCGGGCTTCCCCGAGGTGCAGGCCGCCACCTGGTTTGGCCTGCTGGCCACCGCCGGCACCCCGGCCGACCGCATTGCCAAGATGCATGCGGCGCTGAACGCCACGCTGGCGGAACCCGAGGTGCGCCGCCGCCTGGAGGAAGGCGGCAGCGAGGTGGAGGCCAGCGACAGCCCCGCCGCCTTCACCCGGTACTTTGCCGAGGACCGCGCCCGCTGGGCCGTGGTGATTGACCGCGCCGGGATGCGGGGCGCGGAATAGACCGATTCAGAACGGGATATCATCGTCCAGGTCGCTGCCGCCCTTCGGCGCGTCCCACTGGCCGCCACCGCCGCCACGCTGGGCGCCGCCACGGGCCGGGCCGGCGCTGCGCGGGGCGCTGGCCGGGCGCTCGCTGTAGCCACCTTCATCGCCGCCACCGCCGCCGCCGCCGCCGCCAGCACCCGGGCGGCCGCCAACCAGTTGCAACTCGCCACGGAACTGCCGCAGCACGATTTCGGTGGTGTATTTCTCGGCGCCGGACTGGTCGGTCCATTTGCGGGTTTCGATCTGGCCTTCCAGATACACCTCGCTGCCCTTGCGCAGGTATTTCTCGGCCACTTCGCCCAGGCGTTCATTGAAGATCGCCACCGCGTGCCATTCGGTGCGTTCCTGCTGCTGGCCCTCGCGGTCCTTGTAGCGCTCCGACGTGGCCAGGCGCAGGTTCACCACCTTGCCGCCGTTCTGGAAGTTACGGACCTCGGGGTCTTTCCCCAATCGCCCGAGCAGGATCACCTTGTTGACGCCGGCCATGACCTGAACCTTGTGACTTTGAATTACCATCTTACCTGGGCAGGGCTGCGGTGGCACCCCTTCCAGGCCTGCCATTATGATGGCAAACAGCACTAGAACACAATGCGAACTTCAGCGCCGTCCTGGCGCCCCGGAGAGCTTTTCCCGATGGTTGCATCCTCCGCCGCCGGCTTTATCCGCATTCGCGGCGCCCGCACCCACAATCTGAAGAACCTCGACCTCGACCTGCCGCGCGGCACGCTTACGGTCATCACCGGGCTGTCGGGCAGCGGCAAGTCGTCTCTGGCGTTCGATACCATTTATGCCGAAGGCCAGCGCCGCTACGTCGAATCGCTCAGCGCCTATGCCCGGCAATTCCTGCAACTGATGCAGAAGCCGGATGTGGACAGCATTGAGGGGCTGTCGCCAGCCATTTCCATTGAGCAGAAGACCACCAGCCACAACCCGCGTTCCACCGTGGGCACGGTTACCGAGATCAACGACTATATGCGCCTGCTCTGGGCGCGGGTGGGCGTGCCCTATTCGCCGGCCACGGGGCTGCCGATTGAGGCACAAACCGTAAGCCAGATGGTGGACCGCGTGCTGGCCATGCCGGAAGGCACCCGCCTGCTGCTGCTGGCCCCCGTGGTGCGCGGCAAGAAGGGCGAATACCGCAAGGAGTTGCTGGACTGGCAGCGCCGTGGCTTTGAGCGGGTGAAGATCAACGGCACGCTGACCCTCATCAGCGAAGCGCCGAAGCTGAACAAGACGCAGAAGCACGATATCGAGATCGTGGTGGACCGCATCGTGGTGCGCGAAGGCATCGCCTCTCGCCTGGCTGACAGCTTTGAGAGTGCGCTCGGACTGGCTGACGGTATTGCCTATATCGAGAACGCCGACACCAACGACCGCACGGTGTTCAGTGCCAAATTCGCCTGCCCGGTTTCCGGCTTCACCATTGAGGAGATCGAGCCGCGGCTGTTCAGCTTCAACAGCCCGCAAGGCGCCTGCCCCACCTGTGATGGCCTGGGCACGCAAAGCTTCTTCGACCCGCAATTGGTGGTACCGGATGAACAACGCAGCCTGGCCGAAGGCGCCGTGGCGCCCTGGACCGGCGCGCAGTCGCCCTTCTACGACCAAACCCTGGAAAGCCTGGCGCGGCACTACAAGGTCAGCACCGCCACCCCCTGGGGAGAGCTGACCAACATGGCCCGCCACGGCATTCTGCACGGCACTGGCGAGGACGTGGTGACGCTGCGCTTCAAGGACGGCTTGCGCACCTATGAGGTGAAGAAGCCGTTTGAGGGCGTGCTGCCCAACCTGGAACGGCGCTTCCGCGAAACCGACAATGCCTGGGCGCGTGAGGATCTTTCGCGCTACCAGGCCGACAAGCCCTGCGCCGCCTGCGCCGGGCACCGGCTGAAGCCGGAATCGCTGAGCGTGAAGGTGGCGGGCTGGCATATCGGCCAAGCCAGCGAGATCAGTATCCGCAAGGCGCGCGAATGGTTTGGCCAGGTGGGCCAAACGCTGACGCCGCAGCGCATGGAGATTGCCCGGCGGATTCTGAAGGAGATTGAGGAGCGCCTGCAATTCCTGGTGGATGTGGGGCTGGACTACCTCTCGCTCGGCCGCGCCTCGGCCACGCTCTCGGGCGGCGAATCGCAGCGTATCCGGCTGGCCAGCCAGATCGGCAGCGGGTTGACCGGCGTGCTGTACGTGCTGGACGAACCCAGCATTGGCCTGCATCAGCGCGACAATGAACGCCTGCTCGGTACGCTGCGGCGGCTGCGCGATATCGGCAATACCGTGCTGGTGGTGGAGCATGACGAGGATGCCATCCGCAGCGCCGATTGGCTGGTGGATATCGGCCCGGCGGCGGGCGCGGGCGGCGGGCGCGTCATCGCCCAGGGCACCCCCGCCGAGGTGGCAGCCAACCCCGCCAGCCTGACCGGCGACTATCTGAGCGGCCGGCGCCGGATCGACGTGCCGACCAAGCGCCGCAAGGTTGACCCGAAGCGGCAGATCAAGGTTGTCGGCGCCACCGGAAACAACCTGAAGAATGTGTCTGCCAGCTTCCCGCTCGGTACCTTCACTTGTGTTACGGGGGTCTCGGGCGGCGGCAAGTCCACGCTGGTGATCGAGACGCTGTACAAGGCGGCTGCGCGGCGGCTGATGGGCGCCGGCACCGTGCCCAGCGCGCATGAGAAGATCGAGGGGCTGGATCAGCTCGACAAGATCATCGACATCGACCAGTCCCCGA
>CANFIE010000248.1 GCA_947446625.1 Acetobacteraceae bacterium
GGGCTAACATGGCATGATGGCAGCCCGGTAACGGCTGCGGATTGCGTCGCGAGTTTGCAGCGCTGGGCGCCGAAGGATGCGATGGGCCGGCTGCTCATGGCCAGCGCGCATGGCTTTGAGGTGACCGACGCCCGCACCATCACGCTGCGGCTGAAGCAGGAATTCCCCCTGGTGCTGGAAGTGCTGGGCAAGCCCAATGCGCCCGTGCCCTTCATGCTGCCGGAACGCCTGGCCCGCACCCCCGGCGACCAGCGCATCACCGAGGTGTTCGGCAGCGGCCCCTTCCGCTTCAAGGCCGACCAATGGCGCCCGGGCAGCCTGATGGTGCTGGAGAAGAACCCGCATTACCGCCCGCGCGCCGAGCCCGCCAACTTCCTGGCCGGCGGCAAGCGCGTGCATATCGAGGCACTGAACCTGCGGGTGATGCCCGACCAGGCTACGGGTGCGAGCGCGCTGATTGCCGGTGAGATCGACTACCAGCAATACTGCCCCTTCGACATGCTGCCCCGGCTGGAACGCGCCCGCGGCGTCAAGCTGATGCCGCTTGGCGGGCTGCACATGTTCCAGGGCAATTTCCGCCTGAACCATGAGGCCGCGCCGTTCAACGACCCCGCCGTGCGCCAGGTGATGTGGCAGCTGGTGGACCAGGCGACGGTGTTGCAGGCCATTGGCATTCCGCCCGCCTTCCACGTACCCAACTGCGCCAGCTTCTTCATGTGCGGCGGCCCGCTGAGCACCGATACCGGCACCGAGCGCTTCCGCTTCGACGTCGCCGCCGCCCGCGCCGCGCTGGCTAAGACCAGTTACGCCGGCCAGCCCGTGGTGATGCTGGAAGTGGCCGGCAGCATTTCACAAACCGCTTCCATGGTGCTGGCGCAGGCGATGAAGCAGGCCGGCTTCACCGTGGAACAGCAGGTGATGGACTGGGGCACGGTGCTGGCCCGCCGCGCCCGCAAGGAAGGCTGGGGCCTGTTCAGCGTGTACATGAACGGCATCGACATGATCTCGCCGCTCAACCACTTCTACATCTCCAACACCTGCGCCGACTATGCCGGCTGGAGCTGCGATGCCCGCATGCCGCCGCTGCTCACCGCCTTCACCCGCGCGCCGGATCTGGCCGCCCGCCGCCAGGTGGCGGAACAGATGCAGCGCATTGCGTTTGAGCTGACGCCGAATGTCAGCTGGGGCCAGTTCACCATCCCCGCCGCCTACCGCACGGATTTGCGCAACCTGCCGCAGTCCAGCTTCCCGATGTTCTGGGAGGTGGACCGGTGATCTTCCGCCAACTCTTCGACGCCGCCTCCTCCACCTACACCTACCTGCTGGCCAGCCGGCATGGCGGTGAGGCGCTGATCATCGACCCCGTGCTGGAACGGGTGGACCGCTACCTGCAACTGATCCGCGAGCTGGATTTGAAACTGGTGAAGGCGGTGGATACGCATCTGCACGACGACCACATCACCGGCCTGGGTGCGCTGCGTGACCAGCCGCTATGCATCACCGTGATGGGCGAGCAGAGCGGCGTGGATGTGGTTTCCATGCGCGTTGGAGACGGCGACCAGCTGAAGATTGAAGGCCTGGCGCTGGAGGTGATGTACACGCCGGGCCACACCGACGACAGCTACAGCTTCCTGTGGGACGGCCGCGTTTTCACCGGAGACACGCTGCTGATCCGTGGCACCGGCCGCACCGATTTCCAGAACGGAGACAGCCGCGCCGCCTGGGCCAGCCTGCAACGCCTGCTGAAGCTGCCCGACGAAACCCTGGTGTTCCCAGCGCATGACTACAAGGGCGACGCGGTTTCCACCATTGCCGAGGAACGCCGCTTCAACCCGCGTCTGCAGGTGAAGGACGCGGACGCCTATGCCGCGCTGATGGCCGGGCTGAACCTGGCCAACCCGAAGATGATGGATGTGGCGGTGCCGGCGAATATGCGCCAGGGCCTGCACCAGGAAGCCATTCTGGCGCGCGGCTGGGCCTTGCAGGCGGCCGAGGCCATGGCCCTGCTGGGCACGCGGCAGATGGTGCTGGTGGACCTGCGCGAGGTGGGTGAACGCCAGCGCCACGGTGCCATCGCCGGCGCGCTGCACGTGCCCTATGGCGAGTTGAAGGACAGCCTGGGCAGCGGCGGCCTGCTGCATGAACTGGCCGAAAGCACCGGCCGCCGGCTGGTATTCTACTGCGCCTTTGGCGAGCGTTCCGCCATGGCGGTGCAGGCGGCGCAGGACCAGGGCATGGCCAGCGCCTGCCATCTGCATGGCGGCATCGCCGCCTGGAAGCAGGCCGGCGGCGCGGTAGTGTGACTTGAGTTGAGCGACTGATTCACGGCTTGCGGCGTTCCGACTCAGCCGATCTTGCTCTAGTATCAAATGGTTATAGAGCACTATGCGCCCGTCAGGGCGCTCTAGCCTTTTGTTTGAGCGAGCAAATTACCCCTTCCGGTGACGCAGCCCGTTCGGGGGTTGCGCTACCGCGGCCCATGGTCCTCAGGCGGCGCCACCCGCTCAATCCAGCCCGAGATCGGCCGCAGCGCCATATGGGCAAAGGCCACAATCCCGGTCAGCCCCAGCGCCAGGCCGTATTCATGCAGCCCCGCCGCCGTGCCCACGGCCGCCACCGCCCAGAAGGTGGCGGCGGTGGAAAGCCCGCGCACCGTCATGCCCCGGTGCAGAATAACCCCGGCGCCAATGAAGCCCACGCCGCTGGCAATGGCGCCCAGCGCCGCACCCGGGTTGCTGCCGCCATGCGCCACGGCAATACGGGCAAACACCGCCGCCGCGGCCGCCACCACCGCGCAACGGCGCACGCCGCCGGGGTGCCGTCGCCATTCGCGCTCGGCGCCTATCAGCGCGCCCAGCAAGGCGGCCACCAGCACGGTAATCAGCGCATCGGGAAAGGCTGGCATGCCGCCCAGCCTACACCGGCTTCAGCCTATACGTTGAACAGGAAGTTCAGCAGGTCGCCGTCCTTCACCACGTATTCCTTGCCTTCCAGCCGGAACTTGCCCGCCGCCTTGCAGCCGGCCTCGCCGTTATTGGCAATGTAGTCCTCATAGGCCATGCACTCGGCGCGAATGAAGCCGCGCTCGAAGTCGCCATGAATCACGCCGGCGGCCTGCGGTGCCTTGGTGCCCTGGGTGATGGTCCAGGCCCGGGTTTCCTTCGGCCCCACGGTGAAATAGGTCAGCAGCCCCAGCAGTTCGTAGCCGGCGCGAATCACCCGGTCCAAGCCGCTATCGGCCAGCCCCAGCGAGTCCAGGAACTCGGCCCGGTCATCGCCCTCCATCTGGCTGATCTCGGCCTCAATCGCGGCCGAGACAATCACCACGCTGGCGCCCTCGGCCTTGGCCCGGGCGAATACCTTCTCCGAGAAGGCATTGCCGGTCGCGGCGCTGGCCTCCTCCACATTGCACACATACAGCACCGGCTTGGTGGTCAGCAGCTGAAGCCGTTGCGCCGCCACTTCCTCGCCCTTCGGCACCGCCGTGCGTGCCGGCTTGCCGGCTTCCAGCGCCGCCAGCAGCGGGGCGATCAGCGCGAATTCCGCCTGGGCTTCCTTGTCGCCACCCCGGGCGCGCTTTTCCAGCCGGCTCTGCCGGGTCAGCAGGCCGTCCAGGTCGGCCAGCATCAGCTCGGTCTCAATCGTCTCAATGTCGCGCAGCGGGTCCACGCTGCCATCCACATGGGTGATGTCGCCGTCTTCAAAGCAGCGCACCACATGCACAATGGCGTCGGTCTCGCGGATATTGGCCAGGAACTTGTTGCCCAGGCCTTCCCCCTTGGAAGCCCCGGCCACCAGCCCGGCAATATCCACGAATTCCAGCCCGGTCGGGATGATCTGCTGGCTGTTGGCGACCTTGGAGAGCTTCTCCAGCCGCGGGTCCGGCACCGCCACCCGGCCCACATTGGGCTCAATGGTGCAGAACGGATAATTCGCCGCCTGCGCGCTGGCGGTTGCCGTCAGCGCGTTGAACAGCGTGGACTTGCCCACATTCGGCAGGCCGACAATGCCGCAGTTGAACCCCATGGCACTAAGCTCCTTGCAGCCGGGCGGCCAGGTCATTGGCCAGCGCACTGGCGGCAATGCGGGCGGCCCCGTCATCGGTGGTGAGGGAAAGCGCCGCGGCCCGCATGGGTGCCGCCAGCAAAAGGGAAGGCGCGCCAGCCCGCTTGGCCAGCGCCAGCAGCTTGTCGGCCATGGCCGGGGCTTCGCCGCCCGGGCCAATCAAATCGGCGGCGTCCAGCAGCAGCGCCGCCTTCAGCGCGGCATCGGCGGCGGCGGTATTGGCCTGGCGCTGCCGCCGCACATCCGGCGTGTCTCCGGGCAGCGGCTGCACCGCGCCGCGCAGCGCAAACGCGGCCTGCGCCAGCACATGCGCCTCTCGTACCAGGGCTGCGGCCAGGGCAGCGGCGCCGTTCAGCCAATCCTCGGGGCCGGGGCCGCCGCCAAAGGCAGCGGCGAAATCATCATCCTGCATCACGGCGTCTCCTGGGTCAGCAGCGCCACCCGCGTCATGAACTCTTCGGCCTTGCCTTCCGCCAGCCTGGGCGCGGCATCGGCCACGGCATCCAGCAGGCGTTCCACCCATGGGGCATCCACGCTGGCGAAGTTGCCCAGCACATGGCCATGCACCCGGTCCTTGTGGCCAGGGTGGCCGATGCCCAGCCGCACCCGCCAATAATCCGGCGTGGCCAGGGCGCGCTGAATATCGCGCAGGCCGTTATGCCCGGCCACCCCGCCGCCCAGCTTCACCCGCACCTTGCCTGGTGCCAGGTCCAGCTCGTCATGGAAAACCGTAATGGCCTTGGGCGGAATTTTCGTGAAGGCCGCGGCCGGCTGCACCGCTTCGCCGCTCAGGTTCATGTAGGTCAGCGGCTTCAGCGCCAGCACCTTCTGGCCGCCCAGCATGCCTTCCGCCACCTCACCCTTGAAGCGTTTCCGCCAGGGGGAGAAGCCATGGCGCCGGGCGATAACGTCCAGCGCCATGAACCCGATATTGTGGCGATGCCGCGCCTGGGAGGGCTCGGGATTGCCCAGGCCTACCCAGAGCAGCATCGCCAACCTTACCTTATTACTTCTTCTTCGCGGGCGCGGCGGCGGCGGCCGGGGCCTTCGCCGGGGCCTTGCCCTTGCCCTTGGCCGGGGCGGCGGCAACCGGGGCGGCCACCACTTCCTCAACCACGGTCGGCGCCGCGATGGTCGCGATCACGAAGTCGCGGTTGATCACGGCCTTGGTGCCGAAATTGTCCTTGATGGCGGACCAGCGCAGGCTGTCGGCAATGCCGGCGGCGGCCAGGTCAACCTCAAAGAATTCCGGCACGTTGTCCGGGTCGGCCAGCACTTCCACTTCGCGGCGCACCGCGTTCAACACGCCGCCGGCCTTGATGCCCGGGCTGGTGTCTTCGTTCAGGAAGTGCACGGCAATCTTCACCCGAATGCGGGTACCAGCGGCAACGCGCTGGAAGTCCACATGAATCGGGCGGTCGGTCACCGGGTGGAACTGCACGTCGCGCATGATGGTGCGCTCGGTCGGGCCGTCCTTCACCGCAACTTCGTACAGGTGGCTCTGCCAGCTGCCCTTGTGCAGTTCCTTCATGATGTCACGCGGGTCGAGCGCGCAGAGCGTCGCTTCCTGCTTGGCACCGTAGATTACTGCGGGAACAAATCCCTCACGCCGTGTCGCACGCGCCGCCCCCTTACCGGAACGCCCGCGCGCCTCGGCCTCGATCCTGATCGTCTGGACCATGGCTAAACTCCGCTTGCTTGTGTGAATGCCGCCAGCCGGCCGAACGCCGAAGACGACAGCGCGGCCTCCAGGGGTGCCGACGCAGCGGCGGGACTTAGCCCTTCGGGGTTTCCGGCGCAAGTTCGGCCGGGGTCACGGCCCAAATCGCCGCGCCATAGCCCGGCGGATCGCAGAAAATCGGCAGCGCATTGGGCGTGCGCACATTGGGCTTGTGGCCAAAGGCCAGCCGCAGCGCGCGGAACAAGCCGCCATGCGCCACCACCAGCACCGGGCCGGGCAGGGCGGTGCAGCGATTCACCGCCGCCACGGTACGCTCGTACAGTTCCATGAAGGTCTCGGCCCGGGCCGGGGTA
>CANFIE010000249.1 GCA_947446625.1 Acetobacteraceae bacterium
GATCCAGGAGGGCGCACAGGCCTACCTGAAGCGGCAATACACCACCATCGGCATGGTCGGCGTGGTGCTGTTCCTGCTGGTGGCGTGGCGGCTGGGGCTGCTGGTGGCGGTGGGCTTTGCCATCGGCGCCGTGCTCTCGGGCCTGGCTGGCTTCATCGGCATGAACGTCTCGGTGCGGGCCAATGTGCGCACGGCGCAGGCCTCCACCAAGTCGCTGGCGGCAGGGCTGGACGTCGCGTTCAAGTCCGGCGCCATCACCGGCATGCTGGTGGCGGGCCTGGCCCTGCTGGGCGTGGCGGTTTACTTCACCCTGCTGGTTGTGGTCGGCGGCTACGCCATCAATGACCGCACGGTGATCGACAGCCTTGTCGCGCTCGGCTTCGGCGCCTCGCTCATCTCCATCTTCGCCCGTCTCGGCGGCGGCATTTTTACTAAAGGCGCCGACGTGGGCGGTGACATGGTGGGCAAGGTTGAGGCCGGCATCCCCGAGGATGACCCCCGCAACCCCGCGACCATCGCCGACAATGTGGGCGACAACGTGGGTGACTGCGCCGGCATGGCCGCCGACCTGTTCGAGACCTATGCCGTGACCATGGTGGCCACCATGGTGCTGGCCAGCATCAGCTTCGCCGATGCCTCGCTGCGCCAGTCTGCCATGCTGTTCCCGCTGGCCATCGGCGCGGTCTGCGTCGTCACCAGCATCATCGGCACCTACTTCGTGAAGCTGGGCGCCAGCCAGAACATCATGGGCGCGCTGTACAAGGGCCTGATCGCCTCGGCGATCCTCAGCCTCATCGTGCTGCTGCCGCTGACCGAATATGTCTTCGGCGGGCTGGATGTGGCGCTGACGGCGGGTGGTTCCAGCTTCACGCCGCTGGACCTGTTCTTCTGCGGTACCGCCGGCCTGGTGGTTACCGGACTGATTGTCTGGGTGACCGAATACTACACCGGCACCGCCTACCGCCCGGTGAAGTCCATTGCCGAATCCTCGGTGACGGGCCACGGCACCAACGTGATTCGCGGCCTGGCCGTGAGCATGGAAAGCACCGCCATTCCGGCCATGATCATCATTGCCGGTGTGCTGGTGACGTATAATCTGGCGGGCCTGTACGGCATTGCCATTGCCACCACCACCATGCTGGCCCTTGCCGGCGTTGTGGTGGCGCTGGATGCCTTTGGCCCGGTGACCGACAATGCCGGTGGCATTGCCGAAATGGCCGGCCTGCCGAAGGAAATCCGCAAGACGACCGACGCGCTGGACGCGGTGGGCAACACCACCAAGGCCGTCACCAAGGGCTACGCC
The DNA here is from genome assembly GCA_947446625.1 of Acetobacteraceae bacterium. Taxonomy (GTDB): domain Bacteria; phylum Pseudomonadota; class Alphaproteobacteria; order Acetobacterales; family Acetobacteraceae; genus CAIMOR01. Next base: position 1,304 of record CANFIE010000249.1, read on the forward strand.
ATCGGCTCCGCCGGTCTCGGCGCCCTGGTCCTCTTCGCGGCCTACACGCAGGACCTGAACTACTTCATCGCCAACGCCAACCAGTTCACCTACTTCCGCGGCATGGCAGCGCCTGATTTCTCGCTGGCCAATCCGTATGTGGTGGTGGGGCTGCTGTTTGGTGGCCTGCTGCCCTACCTGTTCGGTGGCATGGCGATGACCGCCGTGGGCCGTGCGGCCATGGCCGTGGTGGAGGAAGTACGCCGCCAGTTCCGGGAAAAGCCCGGCATCATGGAAGGCAAGGACCGCCCGGACTACGCCCGCGCGGTTGATATCCTCACCAAGGCGGCGATTGCGGAAATGATCATTCCGTCGTTGCTGCCGGTGCTCTCGCCGCTGGTCATCTACTTCGGTGTGCAGGCCATTGCCGGCAAGGCCCAGGCCTTCGCCGCGCTGGGTGCCATGCTGCTGGGCGTTATCGTCAACGGCTTCTTCGTCGCGGTCAGCATGACCACCGGCGGCGGCGCCTGGGACAACGCCAAGAAGTACATCGAGGACGGTCACTTCGGCGGCAAGGGCTCGGACGCGCACAAGGCGGCCGTGACCGGTGACACCGTTGGTGACCCGTACAAGGACACTGCCGGCCCGGCGGTGAATCCGATGATCAAGATCACCAACATCGTGGCGCTGCTGCTGCTGGCGATCCTCGCCCACAGCTAAGCTTCGGCACGCAGCAAGGGGCCGGCGTGGGCAACCGCGCCGGCCCTTTTTTGTTACTCGGGCTTGATCTCAACCTGGCGGATCACCGCGCCCCAGCGCGCCACATCGGCACGGATCAGCGCGGCGAATTCGGCGCGGCTGCCGCCCACCGCCTCCTGGCCCTGCTCGGTCATGGTGCGGACCACTTCGGGGTCGTGCAGGGCCGCCGCGGCGGCGGCGTGCAGCTTTTCCAGCACCGCTGCGGGCACGCCAGCGGCGGTGACCAGGCCGTGCCAGTTGTTGGTCTCAATGCCCGGCAGGCCGCTTTCAGCCAGGGTGGGGACATCGGGCAAAAAGCTCAGGCGCTGTGGGCTGCCCACGGCAAGGATGCGCAGCGTGCCGGCGCGGTGGTGGCCGAGGAAAACCGGCATGTCGGAAAGGCCGAAATCAGTCTCGGCGGCCAGCAGGGCGGTGCCGACCGGCCCGCCGCCACGATACGGCACATGCACGAAGCGCACGCCAGCCTGCCGGGCCATCAATTCCCCCACCAAGTGCGGCATGCCGCCGGCGCCGCTGGAGCCGAAGGTGATACGCCCCGGCGTGGCGCGGGCGGCGTCCAGCAGGTCCTTCATGCTGTGGAAGGGCGAGCGGCCCGGCACCACCACCGGCACCTGCACATTGATGGCCACCGTGATGGGCGCCAAATCCCGCAGCGGGTCAAACGGCGGGGTGCGGGCCAGGGCCGGGCCGAGTACGACGGCGCCGGTGGTGCCCAGCGCCAGGGTATAGCCATCGGCTGGCGCCTTGGCGGCCACATCCACCCCGGTCATGCCACCAGCGCCGGAACGCGTTTCGATCACCACCGGCTGGCCCAGCCGCGCGGCCATGCGCGGGCCCATCAGCCGCGCGGTGAAGTCATTCGAGCCGCCGGGGGCGAAGGGCGAGATGAGCCGGATGGGCCGGCTGGGCCAGGCCTCCTGCGCCGCCAACGGCGCGGCGGAAACGCCCAGCGCTACGGCGGCCAGCGCGGCACGGATTACGGGGTGAGCCATGGGTATCCTCCTGCGGAGCGGTCTTTCGCCGCTGCTTGCGGGCAGGATAGCGCGTTTCGGCCCGGCTGCCGCAAGACCGCCGTCGAGGGCATGTAATCTCGCCATAATAGAATTGTTGATAGAACCTGCGGAAATTACGATGCAGGCGGGTCTTATATGTCCATGGTCCTTGCCAAGCCGGCACTACGGCTTGGGTGGCGCGACGCTTTACGGACCTGGCTGGCGGGCCATTGGGCGGCGCTGCGACCGTATGCCGAGCCAGCAGCGGCGGCCTGGGCGCTGTCCTTCGGGTTCATGCTGGTTTCGGCCTGGGCGGCCGGTGTGGCGCCAATGCACCCTGCCTCCTACCTGCGGTTTGACAGCGGGCACTACGTCACCATTGCCCAGCAGGGCTATTTCTTCCTGCGCTGCGGCACTGCGGAAGCGGCCTTCGCCCCTGATGCCTGGTGCGGCAATGCCGGCTGGTTTCCCGGCTATTCGCTGCTGATGCGGGCGCTGGCGGTGCCGCTGCTGGGCAACCTGCCCCTGGCCGGCTGGCTGATAGCCAATGGCTGCGCCTTTCTGGCGCTGCTGCTGCTGGCCAGGTTACTGGAGGGCCACCCCAAGCGGCACTTGCCCCTGATGCTGGCGGCGCTGTTTCCGGGCGGCATGTACTACCACGCGGTATTCCCCATCTCGATGCTGCTATGCTTGGTCCTGGGCTCGCTGTTGCTGCTGCAACGCGGCCGGCCGGTGGCTGGGGCGCTGGCGGCCTGTGGCGCGGCGTTCAGCTATTCCACCGGCTTTCTGTTCAGCGCCGTGGTTGGCTTGGGCGGGTTGCTGACCAGCCGCCAGCCCTGGCCGCGCCGCCTGCTGGAAAGCTGCGGGCTGGGGCTGCTGGCGCTGGCTGGCTTCCTGGCCGTGCTGGCCATTCACCAGGTCAGCACCGGGCATTGGAATGCCTTCTTTCTGGTGCAGGAGAAATACGGCCACGGCCTGCACAACCCGCTGGCCGCGCTGCCGCGCTTTGCCGCCGAGGCCTGGGCCGCGCGGGGTGACTGGGGCCACCTGCTGGCGCCGTTGCAGTCCCTGGGTGTGGCGCTGCTGGTGCCGGCTACCCTGGCCACGCTGGCCTGGCGCTGGCGCCGCGCCACGCCGCTGGAATGGATGGCAGCGGCGCTGGTGATGATCTACTGGCTGTTTCCCATCACCATGGGGCCGGCGGTGTCGCTCACCCGGGCCGAGGCGGTGCTGCTGCCGCTGGTGCTGCTGTTGGCGCGGTTGCCGGTGGTGGCGCAATGGGCGCTGGTGCTGGCCTTCGCCGTGCTGCGCTTCCACGGCGGCGTGGCCTTCTTCGCCGAGCAGATTGTGTGAGGCGCCGGGCACCCGCAAAGGGCGCCCGGCCACACAGATGCTACAGCTTGCGCTGCAGCGCCGCCACGTAGCTGCGGTTCCAGCGCGGCGTCACCCACATCTCATTGATGCAGACATGCTCGGGCTGGCAGGCAATCCAGCGCACCACTTCGCCGGTATCCTCGGGCTGCAGCATGCGGGCCAGTTCTTCCGGCGACAGCGGGTTGGGCCGCTGCTTCAGAATGGGCGTGTTCACCTCACCGGGCAGCAGCGCGGTGGAGCGGATGCCGTTGACGCATTCCTCCATGTTGATGCTGTGGCTCATGGCCACCACGCCGTGCTTGGCGGCCTGGTAGCCCGGCCCGCTGAAGCCGCCGACATTGCGCCCGGCCATGCTGGCGGTGTTGATGATGAGCCCGCCGCCCTGCGCCCGCATCACCGGCAGCACCGCCCGCGCGCAGTAGAAGGCGCTGGACAGGTTGAAGTGGATCAGCGTGTCGATGTTCTCGGCGGTGATGGTCTTCCAGTGCCGCTCCACCACATTGGCGCCGGCATTGCTCACCAGAATGTCGATGCGGCCAAGCTGCTTGGCAATCTGCTCGGCCGCCGCATCCACCTGCGCCGCCACGGTCAGGTCACACGGGTGCACATGGGCGCTGCCGCCCGCGGCCTTGATCTTCGCCGCCACTTCCTCCAACGGCTCACGCCGGCGGCCGGTGAGCACCAGCGTGGCGCCCTCTCCGGCCAGGGCCAGGGCCGCTGCCTCGCCAATGCCGCTGCCAGCCCCGGTTACCCAGGCAATCTTGCCGTTCAACTGTCCCATGTCGCGTCCTCCCGCAGGGTGTGGCCGCAGGCTACCCCCCGCCTTGTGGCCGCGCCAAGGCCATGCTTCGCTGGCGCAAAGCGAGAGGGATGGAACAATGAAGATCGCCAAGGTGGAAACGCTGCGCGCCGATGCCGGCTGGCGCCTGTTCTCCTTCCTCAAGATCACCACCAATGAAGGGCTGGTGGGCTGGTCCGAATACAATGAGAGCTTTGGCAGTGCCGGGCTTTCCTCGGTCATCGATACCCTCAGCACGCTGCTGATCGGCAAGGACCCCTGCCGGTTTGAGGAGATCACCGCGTTTTTGCTGATGACCACGCGGCAGTCTCGGGGTGGGTTGAACCAGCAGGCCATCGCCGCCATTGAGAATTGCTGCCTGGACATTGCCGCCCGCGCCCGCGGCATTCCGGTTTGCGCGCTGTTCGGCGGGCCGATCCGTGAGCGGATTCCGGTGTACTGGAGCCACTTTGCCAGCTACCGGGTGCGCAACAGCGCCTATATGGGCACCCCGCCCTGCCATGACTGGGACGAGGTGGGCCGCCACGCCGCCGAGGTGAAGGCGCTGGGCTTCAAGGGCCTCAAGACCAACATCCTCATCCCCGGTGCCGACGGCAAGCTGTACCAGTATTCGCCGGGCTTTGGCCGCCATGCCGGCTGGCCCGAACTGAACTGGGACAACCGCACGCTGGACCACCTGAAGCGCCACCTGCGCACCATCCGCGAGGCGGTGGGGCCGGAGATGGGCATTCACCTCGACACCAATTTCCACTTCAAGACCGAAGGCTTCATTCGTGTGGCCGAGGCGGTGCGCGAGTTCGACCTGACCTGGCTGGAGATCGACACGCATGATGCGCCGGCACTGGCCAGCATCAAGCACATGTCGCCCTGCCCCATCGCCAGTTGCGA
>CANFIE010000250.1 GCA_947446625.1 Acetobacteraceae bacterium
TCTCGCCCGCTGATGACCGGCGCCTCGCCGCTGCCGGTCAGTGCCGCCAGCCCGCCCGTGGCTTCCAGCGTGCTGCCGAAGCTGGTCATGTCGCGTTCCGGCCCATCCTCGCCCTGGCTGGAAATGCTGGCAATCACCAGGCGCGGAAAGCGCTGGCGCAGGAACTCTGCGCTCAGCCCAAACCCGGCCAGCACGCCGCGCCGGTAATTCTCCACCAGCACATCGGCGCCTTCCAGCAGGCGCAGCAGCGCCTCGCGGCCCCGGGCGTCCTTCAGGTCGATGCAGACGCTCTGCTTGCCCCGGTTGGTGAAGGCGAACCAGGCGGACTGGTTCCACCACGGCTCGCCGGGTTTTGAATTTTCGTTGTTGCGGAACGGGTCGGGCGCCGTCGGCCCTTCCACCTTGATGACCTCGGCCCCCATATCGAGCAGCACGGCCGAGGATGCCGCGCCGGCGGTCAGCCAGCCGAGATCCACCACCTTGATACCGGAAAGCGGCTTTTCACGCGGCGTTGCTGGCTCGGGCGCGGCCTTGGCGCCGGGCTCGGGGGCCACGCGGGCGCCATTCCAGCCCAGCGGCAGCACCGGCATGCCATCGGCGGCCACGAAGCCACGGGCGCCGTGCTGGCGGTCGCGCAGCAATTCGGCCGGGAACAGCACCGGCCCAATGGGAATGCGGCGCGGCTGGGCGTCGGCGGTAATCTCGGCGCGGGTCCGCGCCATGAACCAGGGGCCCAGCACCTCCAGCAGCGCGGCGCGGTTGGCGCGTCGGCCGGGGCGGTCCTTGAAGATCGGGTTGTCCAGGCGCGGGTCGGCCACCATGGCGCGCATCGCCGGCCAATCCTTCTCCTGGTACACCAGGGCGATATGGCCATCCTTGCAGGGCACCGTGTACCAGTCGGCCCGTGTGCCGCCCCGCATGGGCGAAGTTCCCAGCACCACCACGCTGGCCGCCACCTTCCAGTTCAGCCAGCAGCACACGTCGAACAGCGAGATTTCCACCTGTTCCTCGCCGCCAGCGCGCAGCGCGGCCATCAGCGCGGTATTGGCGGCCAGGCCGGCGGCATAGGCGGCCTGGTGCCCGGCCAGGCGGGCGGGCGGGCCTTCGCTCTCACCCACAATGCCCAGCAGGCCGGACAGCGCCAGCAAGCCCAACTCGCTCAGAGCCGGGTCCTCGCCAGGGCCGAAATGCGACAGCCGCACCTTCACTTGCGCCGAAACCCCGGCCAGCGCGCCGGTATCGCCAATGGCCACATCGAAATGGCCCTGGGCGTTGCCCGGCTGCTTCCCGGTGTTGAGAAAACGGTCCAGCGCCGAGCCACCGCCCGGCAGCATGGGCGCGAAGCCGGCCAGCGGCTCGCCACCCGGCGGCACCGGCCGCACCACCTCGGCGCCATAGGCGGCGCATAGCCGGGCGGCCATGGCGGCCGCCAATGCGTGCGGCACCTGGGCACAAAAGGCGCCCAGGTCCAGAATCCGCCTGCCGGCGAGTGGTGCGACCACGCCCTTACGCCCCCTGGCCGGGGTTCTTCAGCCCGGCGGCAAAGCGGGCATTGCCCTCGGCCGCCGCCGTGGTCTGGCTCTTGATGGTGGTGTTGACCATCTGGCCGTGGTCCATGGCGTCCTGCCAGTTGGTGATCACCTGCGGGATCTTGTCGAGCGCACGCTTGCTCTCGCGCAGCGCCACGGCGTCAAACGTCGCCACCTTCTGCGCCAGGGCGGCGGCGGTGGGCAGCAGGGCGTCCGGCTCCACGCATTGGTTCACCATGCCCCAGCGCTCGGCGGTGGCGCCGTCGATGCGGTTGGTGGTCAGCACCAGCCAGGCGGCCTGCTTGCGCGTCACGCCACTCAGCTGAATCGCCGGGCCGGCCATGCCGGGATAGGTGGCGAAGCCCATCTCGGGGCAGCCGATGCTCGCCTTGGTGCTGGCAATGGCCAGGTCGCACACATTGATGAGCGTGGCGCCGCCGCCCAGCGCCAGGCCATTCACGGCGGCGATGAAGATGGCGGGATGGGCGCGGATGGCCATGTTCACCGCAATCCATTCCTCGCCGGCGCCTTCGATGCCGGCGCGGCGGTCGGCCTCGCGCTCCTTCAGGTCCATGCCGGCGCAGAAGGCTACGCCCGTGCCGGTGAGGACGATGGCCTTCACCTTGCCCTTCAGGTCCTCAAAAGCGTTCAGCAGCCCCTGGCGCGTGGCGCGGTTCATGGCGTTGCGCTGCGGCTCGCGGTTCACCTGCAACTGGGCCCAGCCCTCATGCACGGTGATGATCAGTTCTTGCGTCATGGCTTATTCCTCCGGCCCGAATTGCGGCAGCACCAAATCGCCCGGGCCACCGGGGAAGCGCACGGAAAGCTTCATGCCAATCTTGGCGTCATCCGGGTGCATGTCCCACAGGTTGGTCAGCATGAAGGGCCCTTCGGCCAGCTTCACCATGCCCACCAGGTAGGGCAGTTCGTCCTTCATGCCTTCGAAGTAGCTCTGGTGGAACACCACGAAGGACCACAGCTCGCCCTTGCCGGAAGCCTCAATCCACTCCCAGCGCGGCTTGCCGGTAAAGGGCGAGACCGGCGCGGGCGGGAAGAAGCACTGCCCGGTGTCCTGGCACTTCTGGATCAGCAGCTTGTCCTGCTTCGCCGCCTCCCAGAAGGGGCGGTTCCAATTGTCGATAAGCGGCTTCGGCCGGGTGTCGAGGCTCATGCGGCCCTCCGCAGAATGGCGCTCTGGGCGATGTTGGTGGCGCAGATGTACTGCATGGCCTGCACGTTGGGGATTTGCCGCGCGCCGCAATCGTCGCGCAACTGGCGCACGCATTCGGCGATGATGCCCCAGCCCTGCATGTAGCTATCGGAAAGGTGCCCGCCGCTGGTATTGGTCGGCCAGCGCCCGGTGCCCAGTTGCAAGGTGCCATCGCGCACAAAGTCGCCGCTCTCGCCCTGCTTGCAGAAGCCGAGCCCTTCCAGGCTGAACATCACCGTCGGCGAAAAGTTGTCGTAGATGCCGAGGCCCTGGATATCCTCGCGGCCAATGCCAGCGCGGTCATACACGCTGCGCGTGGCGCTGAGATTGCCGTACCAATAGTCATCCGGCGGGCTGCTGCGATAGGTGAAATTGTCCTGCCGGGCATAGCCGCTCAGCAGCACCGGCGGGCGCTTCAAATCCTTCGCCCGTTCGGCGGTCGTCAGAATCCAGGCCACCGCGCCGTCATTGATCAGGCAGTAATCCAGCAGTTGCAACGGCTCGCAGATCGGGCGCGAACGGTCATGGTCCAGCAGGCTGATCGGCCGGCCATGCATCACCGCATCCGGGTTCAGGCAGGCATGGTGGCGGAAGGCGGTGGCCACCGGGCCAAGGTCGGCATGCGTGGTGCCGAATTCATGCATATGCCGGCGCCACATCATGGCGTGGATGGCGCCCGGGCTGGTCATGCCCCAGGGGCTCCATTGGCTGTCGCCGCCGCCGTAGCGCACGCGCACGCTGCGGCCATTGTTGCCGTACACCAGCGCCACATACTTGGCCGCGCCGGAATACAGCGCCTGCGACGCCAGCGCCAAGGAAACACCCGAGAAGCGCCCCGCCGTTTCGGTCAGCAGGCAGAATTGCGGATTGATGCCCATCGTCTCCGCGAAGCGTTCATAGCTTGGGATGCGGCTGACGATCAGGCCATCGATATCGCTCGGCTTCAGGCCGCAATCATCCAGCGCCATGTTCAGCGCTTCACAGCCCAGGCCATAGCTGTCGGACTCAGGGAAGCTGCCGTAGCGCGTGGTGCCGATGCCAGCGAAGGCGACCTTGTCGCGCATCGGCCAGGGGGTGGAAATAGCTGGGGCGTTCAATGCGGCGCATCCTTGGACGGTTTCCGCCAGAATGCGCCGGTTCGCGGCTCAGGTGAAGTCCAGCACCAGGATGGAAACGTCATCCTCGAACGGCCCCATGCCGTTCACCGCGCGGGCGGCGCGCAACAGGCGCTCGGCCTCGCTCACGCCTGGCTCGGGCGCGGCGCGCAGCACGGGCTGGAAGTCGGCCAGCATCTGCTGCGTGCCATCCTGCCGGGTAATCTCAAACGCGCCGTCGCTGAACAGGAAAATCCGGCTGCCCGGCGGCACCGAGGCTTCGGCGCCGTCAAACGGCATGTCGGCCATGGCGCCGATCATCATGTTGCGCGTGGCCAGCGCCACCGGGTCCGGCCCGCCGCACAAATAGGCCGGGTGATGCCCGGCCGAGGCATAGACCAGCCGGCGCGAGGCAGGATCAAACAGCCCGTACCACAGCGAAAAGCACAACCCGCCCTGCTGCTCCATCTGGAACATGCCGTTCAGCGCCGCCAGCACGCCGCCGGCATCGTCCCAGGCCACGCCATTGGGCAGTGCGGTCTGCCGCAGCACGTTCAGCACCGAAACCGCCAGCAAGGCGGAACCGGCACCATGCCCGGTCACGTCCAGCAGGTAGAACACAAACCGCCCATCCGGCAGGCGCTGATAGCCAAAGCCATCTCCCCCCAGGCTGGCCGAGGGCACGAAGCGCCAGTCGGTCCGCACCGGGCCATCGGCCAGCGGCGCCGGCAGGAGCGCCTGCACATAGTCGCTGGCGCGCTTCACCTCTTCCTCCAGCGCCACGGCGCGGGCCAGCAGGGCAGGGGTGCCGCTGCGATACACCAGCGTAAAACTGCCCAGGCCCACATGCGCGCCATCGGAAAGCGCCATGGGCGCCGTCAGCCGCCGGCCTTCCACATAAGTGCCATTGGTGGAACCCATATCGGTCAGCACCACCTGGCTGCCCTGCACCTGCAACAGGCAATGCTGGCGCGAAATCTCCGGCAGCGGCAGCACCAACTCGTTATCGGGCGTGCGGCCCACCTTCAGCGGCGCGGCCCCCAGCTTTACCTGGCGCATCGGCTTGCCGGGTTCATGCACCAGCAGCAGATGCGCCACCGTGGTGGCATCGGCCTCGGCCGCCGCCGGGCGCTGTACGCGGGTCGCGTCCGCGTCGTTCATCAGTACACCACAACCGAGCGGATGCTCTCGCCCCGCTCCATCAGCTCGAAGCCATGGTTGATCTGGTCCAGCGGCATCACATGGGTGATCAGATCGTCAATGTTGATCTTGCCCTCCATGTACCAGTCCACAATCTTCGGCACATCGGTACGCCCGCGGGCGCCACCAAAGGCGGTGCCACGCCAGTTGCGCCCGGTGACCAGCTGGAAGGGCCGGGTGCTGATTTCCTCACCCGCGCCGGCCACGCCGATGATGATGCTCTCGCCCCAGCCCCGATGCGTGCATTCCAGCGCCTGGCGCATCACCTTGGTGTTGCCGATGCATTCAAAGCTGAAATCGGCGCCGCCATCGGTCAGGTCCTGCACCGCCTGCACCACCTTGTCGTGGCCAACCTCGTTCGGGTTGATGAAGTGCGTCATGCCGAATTTTCGCGCCATTTCCTGGCGGGCGGGGTTGAGATCAATGCCGATTATCTTGTCGGCCCCGGCCATGCGGGCGCCCTGCAGCACGTTCAGCCCAATACCGCCCAGGCCGAACACCGCCACATTGGCCCCTGGCCAAACCTTGGCGGTGTTGATGACGGCACCAATGCCCGTGGTAACGCCACAGCCGATGTAGCAGACCTTGTCGAAAGGCGCGTCCGGTCGGATTTTTGCCAGCGCAATCTCAGGCAGCACGGTGAAGTTGGCGAAGGTGCTGCAGCCCATGTAGTGCATGATCTGCCCGGCATCGCAACTGAAGCGCGACGTGCCATCCGGCATCAACCCCTTGCCTTGCGTGGCGCGGATGCTGGTGCACAGGTTGCTGCGCTGGCTCAGGCAGGTTTTGCACTGCCGGCATTCCGGCGTGTACAGCGGAATCACATGGTCGCCAGGCTTCAGGCTGGTCACGCCCGCGCCCACTTCGCGCACAATGCCGGCGCCTTCATGCCCCAGAATGGCGGGGAACAGCCCCTCGGGGTCACGGCCGCTCAGCGTGTACTGGTCGGTGTGGCAAATGCCGGTGGCCATCACTTCCACCAGCACTTCGCCGGCCTTGGGGCCGCCGATTTCCACGGTTTCGATGCTCAGCGGCTTGCCGGCAGCCCA
>CANFIE010000251.1 GCA_947446625.1 Acetobacteraceae bacterium
CAAACTTTTCGGAATTGGTCAGCAGCACGCCCGGGCTGTCCGGACCATGCTCGACCTGGCCGAGGATGTCGGTTGCGGCCATTTCCGGATCGCAGCCGACCTCGTCGGCGATGATCAGCGTTTCGGTGGGGCCGGCGAACAGGTCGATGCCCACTCGGCCGAACAGCTGGCGCTTGGCCTCGGCCACGAAGGCATTGCCGGGGCCGACGATGCGGTCCACTGGGGCCACGCTGGCGGTGCCATAGGCCAGCGCCGCCACGGCCTGGGCGCCGCCGATGCGGTACACTTCCGTCACCCCCGCCCGCCGCGCCGCCGCCAGCACCAGCGGGGCCAACTCGCCATCCGGCGTGGGCACGCACATGGCGATGCGTGGCACGCCCGCCACCTTGGCCGGCAACGCGTTCATCAACACGCTGGAAGGATAGCTGGCCTTGCCGCCGGGCACGTAGAGCCCCACCGCATCCAGCGCGCCCCAGCGCATGCCCAGCGTCAGCCCGGCCGGGTCCGGCAGCACCAAATCCGCCGGCAGTTGGGCGCGGTGGAATTTCTCAATCCGCTCCGCCGCCACATCCAGCGCGGCGGCCACCTCGGGCGCGATGCCAGCGGTGGCGGCGTCGATCTCCTCGGCGGTGATGCGCAGCGTGGTGGGCGTATGGCGGTCGAACCGCGTGGTGTAGTCCAGCAGCGCGGCATCGCCCCGGGCGCGCACGGCGCTGATGATCTCGGCCACCGCGCCATCCACGCGGTTGGTGGTCTCGCGCGCTTCGTTCAGCAGGGCGGTGAAGCTGGCCTCGAAGCCGGCATCCTGGGTGCTGAGCGTCTTCATGCCGCCAGCGCCGCGCGGAACCGCTCGATCCAGCCGCCGATTTCCTCGGGCCGGGTCTTCAGCGCGGTGCGGTTGACGATGAGGCGCGAGGTGACATGCGCGATGACCTCGATTTCCACCAGGCCATTGGCGCGCAGCGTGCTGCCGGTATCCACCAGGTCGACGATGACGCTGGAAAGGCCGAGCGCCGGGGCCAGTTCCATGGCGCCGTTCAGGTGCACCACCTCGGCCTGGATGCCACGGCTGGCATAGTGCTTCTGCGCAATGCCGGGGTATTTGCTGGCCACGGTGATGTTGGAGCGGCGGCTGCCATCCTCGGCTTCCACCATGCCCACCGGGGCGGCCACCGAAATGCGGCAGCCACCAATGCCGAGATCGAGCGGCGCGTAGATTTCCGGGTAGTCGAATTCCATCAGCACATCGGCGCCGCATACGCCGATTTGCGCTGCGCCATGGGCCACGAAGGTGGCCACGTCAAAGCTGCGCACCCGCACCACATCCAGGCTGGGGTCGTTGGTTTCAAACCGCAGGCGGCGGCTGCTCTCGTCGCGGTAGTCGGCCGAGGGCACGATGCCGGCGCGGGCCATGACCGGGCCGAGTTCCTTCAGGATGCGGCCCTTGGGCAGCGCCATGATGACGGGCCCGGTGGCGCTGCTGCCGGTGGCGAGGTTGGGAAGGGGCAGGTCCATGCTCAGCTCACCCGGCAATGCGTTCAATATCGGCGCCAACGGCGGCCAGCTTGGCTTCCACCCGTTCATAGCCGCGGTCCAGGTGGTACACCCGGTTGACAATGGTATCGCCCGTGGCGGCCAGCCCGGCCAGCACCAGCGAGACCGAGGCGCGCAGGTCGGTCGCCATCACCTGCGCCCCGGATAGCCGGGGCACGCCGCGCACAATGGCGCTGGAGCCATGCACGTTGATGCGCGCGCCCATGCGGTTGAGTTCCGGCACATGCATGAAGCGGTTCTCGAAGATCGTCTCGGTCAGCATCGAGGCACCATCGGCCACCGCCATCAGCGCCATGAACTGGGCCTGCATGTCGGTGGCGAAGCCGGGGTAGGGCTCGGTCATGGCGTCTACGCCGTGCAGGCCGTTGAGCCGGCTGACCGCGAGACCCTCGGCGGTTTCCTCCAACTCCACGCCGGCTTCGCGCAGGGTGCGTGCCACGGCGCCCAGATGCACCAGCCCGGCGCCTTCCAGCAGCACCGCGCCGCCGGTGATGGCGGCGGCAATGGCGTAGGTGCCGGCCTCGATGCGGTCCGGGATGATGCTGTGGGTGGCGCCGTGCAACTCCGCCACACCCTCGACGCGCAGCCGGTCCGTGCCCAGGCCCTCGATCTTCGCGCCCATGGCGTTGAGCAGCAGGCAGAGATCCTCGATCTCGGGCTCGCGCGCGGCGTTGACCAACTCGGTCACGCCATCGGCCAGGGCGGCGGCCATCAGCAGGTTTTCGGTGGCGCCGACGCTGACCTGCGGGAACAGGATGCGCCCGCCATGCAGCCGGCCCTTGCCGGCATTCGGGGCCTCGGCCTCGATATAGCCGGCTTCGAGCGTGATCTTCGCGCCCATGGCCTCCAGCCCCTTCAGGTGCAGGTCCACGGGGCGGGTGCCGATGGCGCAGCCGCCGGGCAGCGAGACGCGGGCGCGGCCGAAGCGCGCCACCAGCGGCCCCAGCACCAGCACCGAGGCGCGCATTTTCCGCACCAGGTCATAGGGTGCTTCCAGGTTGTTGACCTGGCCCGAGAGGGTGAGGGTGCGGGCGGTCTTGTCGTGCTCCACGCTCAGCCCGTGCTGGCGCAGCAGCCCGGCCATGGTGGCGATATCGGCGAGATCAGGCGCGTTCTGCAGCACCACCGGGCCGGCGGTGAGCAGGCCGGTGGCCATCAAGGGCAGGGCGGCGTTCTTGGCGCCGCCAATGGCGATGCGACCGTTGAGCTGGCGGCCACCACGAACCCGGATGCGATCCATCGGCACGCCCCTACAACCGCGGCAGCGCGACGCCGCGCTGGCCCATGTATTTCCCGGCCCGGTCGGCGTAGCTCACCTCGGGTGCGCTGTCGCCCTTCAGGAACAGGAACTGGCAGATGCCCTCATTGGCGTAGATCTTCGCCGGCAGTGGGGTGGTGTTGCTGATCTCGATGGTCACCTGGCCCTGCCATTCCGGCTCCAGCGGGGTGACATTCACGATCAGGCCGCAGCGGGCATAGGTTGATTTGCCCAGGCAGATCACCAGGATGTCGCGGGGCACGCGGAAGTATTCCACCGTATGGGCCAGCACGAAGCTGTTGGGCGGAATGATGCAGGTTGGGCCCTGGCGCGAAACGAAGCTGGTATCAGAGAAGGCCTTGGGGTCAACCAGGGCGTTGTCCACATTGGTGAAGATCTTGAACTCGTCGGCCACCCGGGCGTCATAGCCGTAGGAGGAGAGGCCGTAGCTGATGACCCCCTCGCGCCGTTGCGATTCGACGAAGGGTTCGATCATGCCGTGTTCAGCCGCCATGTGGCGGATCCAGTGGTCGGGCATGATGGGCATGGGCAGCGGCCTTCAGGGGGCGGCGTGGCGGGCACGGCGCCGGCCAGCCACCAAGGCGGCAGCCCTTAGCCCAGGCCGGCGGGGCGGGCAACCTTAGCCTTCCTTGGGTGGTTCCTCGGGCGGGGTGGGAGGCTCTGGCGCGGTGGCTTCGGTGCGGGCGCGGGCCTGGGCCTTGCGGCGGTGCAGGTTGGCGCGCAGGGCGGCGGCCAGCCGGGCTTCCTTGCTGGTGGCCGGGGGCTTGGGCGGCTTGGGCGGTGGTTGAGACGACATGCGGCGCGGAGGGTGCCATGGCGGAGCGGGGCAGGCCAGCGGGTGGGGCGGCCTGGCCGGCGGGCGAGGTGGGTGGCACTTGAGCGGCGGGTGAGGCGGGTGCCTCTCGACCCGAGGGCGAGGGCGGTGCATAGAGCGGCCCGTTCGCATGGAAAACGCCACGATGACCAAAGCCGACCTTGACCGCGTGCAGGCCTATCTCCGCCGCTTGCTGGGCAGCGACCGCATAACCCTGATTCCGCCGGCCCGGCCCGGTCTTTCAGTGGAAGTGGCGGTGCAGGAGGAAGTGATCGGCACGCTGCACCGCGACGAGGATGAGGGCGAGGTGTCCTATTCCGTGCATCTGAGCATTCTGGAAGAAGACCTGCCGCCGCTGCCCAAGGCCGCCGGCGCGGCCGCGCCGAAGCGCAAGCCGAACTGAGGCGGAAGCCCGGCCGGGAGTGCGGCCGGGGTGATGGGCCGGGTGCCGTTGGCGCCCGGCGTGAGGATTGGGGCGCTTCAGGCGCCCGGCGTGACGATCGGAGCGCCATGAGCGCCCCGGTGCGGTGCCGGCCCGGTTGCAGGGGCCGGCGCTGGCTCACAGCAGAAAGACGCCCTTGCCGGAGGTTTGCTGGTCGAACAGCTGGTAGGCCTGCTCGGCCTGGTCCAGGCGCCAGCTTTCGGTGAACAGGGCATCCACCTTGATGCCGTGGTCGATGATGAAACGGGCGCATTCCGCCTGGCCGACCGTGGAGAAGGTCCAACTGGCGATGACGGTGGCCTGACGGCGCAGCATGTCGGGGCTGACGTCGATGGTGACCTCGCCACCCTCACCCACGAAGCAGCAGGTGCCCCAGACCTTCAGCGCCTGGATGGCCTGGAGGCGGGCGCTGGGGGCGGAGGAGGTGTCGAGGGTGAGGTCGGCGCCTTCGCCATGGGTCAGGGCGCGGATGGCCTCGACGGCGTCGACTTCCGCCGGGTTGATGGTTTCGGCGGCGCCGAAGGCACGGGCGCGGGCCAAACGTTCCGGGCTGATGTCGAGCGCAATGACGCGGGCGCCCATGGCGGCGGCCAACTGCGTGGCTGAGAGGCCGACCGGGCCTTGGCCGAAGATGGCCAGGGTGTGGTTGCCCGAGGTGCCCATGCGGCGGAGCGCGCCATAGGCGGTGCCGGTGCCGCAGGAAATGGCGGCGCCGGCGGTGAAGCTGAGTTCTTCCGGCAGCGGCACCAGGGTGTTGGCCGGCACGCACATGAAGTTGGCGTGGCCGCCATGGCCGTTATTGCCGAAGACGGTGACGCGGGTTTTCTGGCAGAGCTGCTGCCAGCCGGTGCGGCAATGGCCGCAGGCGGTGCAGCCCTGGTAGTGATGCACCATGACGCGCTGGCCGATTTTGGCGTGGCGCGGGTCCACGCCCGGACCCACGGCGGCGACCACGCCGCAGGGTTCATGCCCGGCAATGGTGGGGCCGGCGGCCGGGGCAATGCCGGTGGCCTGGCGGACGCCCTTGGGGCGGCGATAATGCTTGAGATCACTGCCGCACATGCCGGAAGCCTTCATTTCCAGCACCACCTCGCCAAAGCCGGGGGTGGGGTCGGGGAAGGACATCAGTTCCAATTGCCGGTCGCCGGTGAATACCACGCCACGCATTCGCGTTTCCTCCTGGGGTTTGGGGGATGCTTGCGGGGTCACGGTGCGGGGTCAAGGTGGGGCGAGGGCGCGGGGCACCCAGGGGCGGCCGCCAACCACGAAATGGAAGCTGCGGGCGGCGCGCAGGATGGGGAGAATCACCCGGGCCGGGCGGCCGATGCAGGCGCGCACCCTGGCCAGGATGGTGGGCAGGAGTTGATCGGACAAATCCGGGTCGGGCAGCATCCAGAGGGGGCCGCGCAGGGCGGAATGCAGGCCGAGGCGGCGGGCCAGGCGGATGCCTTCCAGCCCCAGGATGCGCCAGGCCCGGCGGAAGGCGCGGCAGAGCCAGTGCAGCAGCGGGTGCAGCGGGCTGGCGCGGCGGGATGCGGCCTTGAGCAGATGGGTCCAGACGCCCTTATGCGCCCAGCGGCGGAATTGGCGGGAGGCGGTGTCCCAGGGGCCCATTTCGGCCGGCAGGTCGCGCCAGGGGCCGTTATGGGTGACCGCCCAGAAAATGGCGTCGAGCCGGGCGCGGAGGTCGTGCATCGGGCGGCCGGCGCCGCCATGGGTGAAGTAGGGCTTCAGCAGGTTGAGCTCGGCGTCGGTCAGGAAGGCCCAGGGGCGGGGCGGGGTGAGGCCGGCGGGGTTGGGCATGGGGCGGGGTTCCGGCGCGCAGGGGTGCCGGAGCATATTAGGAAAATATACCGAAAAGCAAGAATTTGTTGCGCTTTGCGGACTTAGAGCCCGATGCGCCCTGTTGGGCGCATTTCGTGCTCCATAACTATTTGAAACTGGAGCAAGAAATCCGTTCTGATGATTCCATCAGAACGGATATTGC
>CANFIE010000252.1 GCA_947446625.1 Acetobacteraceae bacterium
AGGGTAGCTAACGCACAGATATCGCAATTGGTGCATTGTAAAACGGAGAGCACATAAGCCATTTGCCCGGCCATGCCGCTGCACGCCTTAGCCACGCCGAACCCCTACCTCCCGCCCCACCTCCGCGAGGTCTGCGCCATCCTGGCGAAGGGCCTGGTGCGGCTGCGCAGCCGCGATGCCGAGGAAGCTACGCAGGATGCCGCCGAGGCCCGGGGGTCGGGAGAGGTTCACCTACACTCCACCGCCCACCAGCGCCTGCATGCGAGCCCCAGGAGAAAGGGACTCGCATGACCAGACGATTCACCGCTGCGCCCGCGGCGGCGCCGACCATTCCAAAGATTCCGCCAGCGCAGGTGCTGCCGCGGCTGGCGGCGTTGCCGACGACGCCGATCGCCCAACTGAAGCAGCAGTGGCGTGAGCTGTTCGGCAAGGAGCCGCCGCCGTTCAACAAGGCCTACATCGTCAGCCGGCTGGCCTATCGCATTCAGGAACTGGCCTATGGCGGCCTGAAGCCCGAGACCCGCGCCCGGCTGGAAGCGCTGGGCGAGCAGTTGGACGGCGGCAACGTCGTGCTGCGCCGCATCCGCGCCGATAGCAAGCCACTGCCCGGCACGCGCCTGGTGCGAGAATGGCAGGGCGTGCAGCACGTGGTCACCGTCCGCACTGATGACTTCGAGTTTGAGGGGCGGCCGTACCAGTCGCTGTCGGCCATCGCGCGGCACATCACCGGCACGCGCTGGAATGGCTGGACATTCTTTGGCCTGAAGGGAGCCCGCCCATGACCCGCCGCACCAGCATCACGCCGGCCATGCCGGCCACCACGAAGAAGCTGCGCTGCGCGGTCTACACGCGGAAGTCCACCGACGAGGGGCTGGAGAAGGAGTTCAACACCCTCGACGCGCAGCGCGATGCCTGCGAGGCGTACATCACCAGCCAGCGCGCTGAAGGTTGGGTGCTGGTGCGCGATCGCTACGACGACGGCGGCTTCTCCGGCGGGACGCTGGAACGCCCGGCGCTGCAACGGCTGCTCCGCGATATCCAGGCCGACCTAGTCGACGTCATTGTAGTCTACAAGATCGACCGCCTCAGCCGCTCGCTGATGGACTTCGCCAAGTTGGTGGAGGTGATGGACGCGCACGGCGTCACCTTCGTTTCTGTCACCCAGTCGTTCAACACGACCACCAGCATGGGTCGGCTGACGCTGAACATCCTGCTCAGCTTTGCTCAGTTCGAGCGCGAGGTGATCGGCGAGCGCATCCGCGACAAATTCGCCGCCTCCCGCGCCCGCGGCATGTGGATGGGCGGCAAGGTGCCGCTCGGCTACGACGTGGTAGCGCGCAAATTGATCGTGAACGAGGACGAGGCGCCGCGGGTACGCAGGGTGTTCGAGATTTTCGCCGAGACCGGCTCCGGCGTGGAGACAGTGCGCCGATTGCATGCTGAGCGTGCCGCCAGCAAGACCGGCCGACCGCTGAACAAGGGCGACGTCTACAAGCTGCTCAACAACCGCACCTATGCCGGCGAGGTCGAGCACAAGGGGAAGGTGTTCCCCGGCGAGCACCAGGGCATCGTGCCGCGGGAACTGTGGGACCGGGCGCACACCGTGCTCCAGGTCAGCCCACGGGTGCGCGCCAACCAGAACCGCCAGCACGCGCCGGCGCTGCTGAAGGGGTTGATCTACGGCCTGGACGGGCGGGCGCTGTCGCCGGCCCATAGCCGCAAGGACGGCCGGCTGTACCGCTACTACGTCGCCCAGCAGGTGCTGAAGGCCGAGCCCGATATGGACAGCGCGCTGATCAGGCGGGTGTCGGCAGCGCAGATCGAGACAGCGGTGGTGGACCAGGTGCGGGCGCTGTTGCGGCAACCGGAGGTGGTGGTGGGCACCTGGCTGGCAGCGCGGGCCGAAGTACCGGACGTCACCGAGCGCGATGTGCGCGAGGCGCTGGGCAGGCTGGATCCGATGTGGGGCGAACTGTTCCCTGCCGAGCAGGCGCGGATCGTACAGGCGCTGGTGGAGCGGGTTGTGGTCGGGCCGGCCGGCGCGGACATCAGGCTGCGGGTTGAGGGCCTGGCTGGACTGGTCAGGGACCTGGGCGCCATGAGGGCGGAAGCATGAGCCAGGCGACGCACATCACCGTCCGGGTGCCGATGACCATCAGGCGGCGGCCGGGGCGGAAGACGGTGGTGACGCCGATGGCGCTGGCGGGCGTCCCGGCAGTCGCGACACGCGCCGATCCGGCGCTGGTGAAGGCTCTGGCGCGGGCCTTTCGCTACCAGAAGCTGCTGGACGAAGGGCGGTACGCCTCGATCAGCGAGATGGCGACGGCGGAGAAGATCGAGCGCGGGTATCTGGGGACGCTGCTGCGACTGACGCTGCTGGCGCCCGGCCTGGTCGAGGCAATCCTGGAGGGGCGGCAAACGGAGGGCATGACGCTGCCAGCGCTACTGGGGCCGTTTCCTTGTGCGTGGGCTCAGCAGATGGCCAGCCCACTGGCATCGGTCGCCAGGTTATGAAAACATGGGCTGGATTTCTTACATTGCCCCCGAGCTAACGAAAGCCATCCTTCATAACCATGCCCGGACCCTCTCCTGAAGATCGCCTGGGCCGCTACGTCGCCACGAGCGTCGCCGGGGAGAACATCCGGGCCTTTGTGCCCCCACCTCTGCCGCCCCACCCGCCTCTGGACGTTACGCCCCTGCTGGGGCTGCTCCAGCGCGCCCAGATGGCCCTCGGGCGCCTCGACGGTATGGCCTCGATCCTGCCCGACACGCACCTCTTCCTCTACATGTACGTCCGCAAAGAAGCGCTGCTCTCTTCGCAGATCGAGGGCACGCAATCCTCCCTGTCAGACCTTCTGCTGTTTGAAAGCGACGAAACGCCAGGGGTGCCGCTGGATGATGTGGCGGAAGTCTCTTGCTACGTCGCGGCGCTCGACCATGGCCTCAAACTGCTGCGCGACGGTCTGCCCCTTTCCCTGCGCCTGATCCGGGAAATCCACGCCACGCTGCTGGCCTCAGGCCGTGGCGCCGGCAAGCAGCCTGGCGAATTCAGGGCCTCGCAGAACTGGGTCGGCGGATCTCGACCAAGCCTGGCAGCCTTCGTGCCGCCGCCCCCCAACCTCGTCCTGCCATGCCTCAGCGACCTTGAACGCTTCATCCATGCCGAAACGCCGGAACTGCCAACCCTGATCAAGGCCGGGCTGCTGCATGTTCAGTTTGAGACCATCCACCCTTTCCTAGATGGCAATGGCCGGCTCGGGCGCCTGCTGGTCACCTTCCTGCTCTGCGCCGAGGGCATGCTGCGCGAACCCATTCTCTACCTCAGCCTCTACCTGAAGGCCCATCGCCAGACCTATTACGAGTTGCTGCAGCGGGTGCGGGAGCACGGCGATTGGGAAGCCTGGATGCGTTTTTTCCTGGAAGGCGTGGCGGAGACGGCGGAAGGCGCCACCGAAGCGGCCCGGCAGATCATGGCCCTGTTTGCGGAGGACCGAGCCAAGATCGAGGCCCTGGGACGCAGCGCTGGCTCGGCCCTGCGGCTGCATGACCTGCTGAAGTCAAAGCCTCTGATCTCCGTGGCCACGGCAACCGAGCGACTGAAGCTGTCGCACCCTACGATCGGCACCACCGTGAACCACCTGATGGCCCTTGGAATCCTGCGGGAAACCACGGGCAGACAACGCGGCCGGCTCTTCGCCTATGGCCGCTACCTTGATATTCTCAGCCGCGGGACGGAGCCATTGCAGCAATGACCATCGTCCAATGTACCGGCCAGCAGGTGTGAGCGCGCGATGAACGCCGTTGAGATTGAACAGGCCGTATCAGCCCTCGCAGAAATGCCCTTTGAACGGGCGACATTTCCCTATGCCTTCCTGGAAGCCTTCGGCAACAAGGACACCACGATCAAGCGGCTGCGCAGCGGCGCTTCGAATAAATCCGACCTCGGCGGCGTGCTGCAACCCTCCAATATCCATATCGCCACCTGCACTTCAGGCGCCGTCACCCAGACGCTGCACGCCCTGAAGGCCAGCCCGGCGACCAGCCGCGCCAAGGCGAAGTTCATCCTCGCCACTGATGGCGAGACGTTGGAAGCCGAAGACTTGGCCAGCGGCGAGACAGTCGCCTGCACTTATCGGGATTTCGCCGACCATTTCGGCTTCTTCCTGCCGCTGGCAGGCATCACGACCGTTAAGGAGATTCGCGAAAGCTCCTTCGATATCCGGGCGACCAGCCGCCTCAACCGCCTTTATGTCGAATTGCTGAAGGACAATCCGGAGTGGGGCACGGCGGCCCGTCGCCACGATATGAACCATTTCATGGCGCGGTTGATCTTCTGCTTCTTCGCGGAGGACACCGATATCTTCAGCAAGCCGAAGCTCTTTATCTCAACCGCCCAAACGATGAGTGCCTCGGACTCATCAAACACGCATGAGGTGATCAGCACCGTCTTCCGGGCGATGAATGTGCGGAGCCCGGACCGGGCTGCCGCAGGCATTCCGCGCTGGGCTGAACCCTTCCCCTATGTCAATGGCGGCCTGTTCTCCGGCAGTGCCGACGTGCCGCAATTCAGCAAGATAGCGCGTTCCTACCTGCTGCATATCGGCAGCCTGGACTGGACGAAGATCAACCCGGATATCTTCGGCTCCATGATCCAGGCGGTGGCCGAGGATGAGGAGCGCGGCGCGCTCGGCATGCACTACACCAGCGTGCCGAACATCCTGAAGGTGCTGAGCCCGCTCTTCCTCGACGACCTGCGGGAGAAGCTTTCGGAGGCCGGGGACAATGCGCGCAAGCTGCTGAACCTGCGGAACCGCATGGCCAGGATCAGGGTCTTCGATCCCGCCTGCGGTTCCGGCAATTTCCTGGTGATCGCCTACAAGGAGATGCGGGCGATCGAGGCGGAGATCAACAAGCGCCGTAGCGAGCCGCAGCGGCGGAGTGACATTCCGCTGACGAATTTCCGGGGCATCGAACTGCGCGACTTCCCGGCGGAGATCGCGCGGCTGGCGCTCATCATCGCAGAGTATCAGTGCGACGTGCTTTACCGGGGGCAGAAGGAGGCGCTGCAGGACCTCTTGCCGCTGGATGCCGAGAACTGGATCATTTGCGACAATGCGCTGAGGCTAGATTGGATGTGCGTGTGCCCACCGATGGGGGCAGGCGTGAAGACGCAGGCGGATGACTTGTTCTCGACGCCTTTGGATCAGGCGCAGATCGACTTCGAGAATGAGGGGGGAGAAACCTATATCTGTGGAAACCCGCCATATGCGGGAAAAGGAAAGAAAACTCCTCAGCAAATCGACGATATGGAGTTCGTTTTCGGACCTCTTAATATTAAGCATGGCTATGTAGACTATGTCGGGTGCTGGTTCATGAAAGCTGCCGAATATGGAGCTCGGACGAGATCAGTATTCGCTTTCGTGACGACCAACTCTCTCTGTCAAGGTCACCAGGTAGCGCTTCTTTGGCCACTAATTTTTCAGAAGAAATTTCACATTTTCTTTGCGTATACATCTTTTAAATGGGCCAATCTCGCTAGACATAATGCTGGTGTTACAGTCGCTGTGATCGGCCTCTCGGTTGAAACAACGAGACCGCGCCAGATTTTCGCCCTCTCATTCGATGGGACCCAGACGTCGAAAGAGGTCCCCAACATCAATGCCTACCTTGTTAGCGGTCCCAATATCTTCGTGACGAAACGCTCGACCTCGCTGGCCAACGTTTCGTCCATGGGTCTTGGCAACATGCCATACGACGGTGGCAATTTGCTTCTGGAGCGGACCGACATTCCGAAGCTGGGGCTGCCGGAGGACTTAGAGAAGCAGCTTGTGCGCAGGATCTACGGCTCGAAGGAGTTTATCAGCAACGTCCCCAGATATTGCCTCTGGATCACAGACTCAATGGTAAATGCTCACGTGGTTGGCGCTGTGCGGCCTGATCAGGCGACGGCGAAGTTGCCGGCGATGAGATCGCGGATAGCCTGCAGTGCGGGCTGACCGCTGAGGCGTGCGGTGCCGGTGACCGAGCGATATCCGGCGTGGATCTGTGCGCC
>CANFIE010000253.1 GCA_947446625.1 Acetobacteraceae bacterium
CTTCCACGCTGCCACGCAGCCCGGGCGCCCGTGGCCCCAGCAAGTCCTGCGCGCCCCAGTTCAGCAGCGCCAAATCCTGCACCACCAGCACCACGCCGAAGGTGGCCAGCAACTGAAACAACTCCGGCGCCCGATAAATCCGCCGCAGCAGCACCACCTCCAGCAGCGCGCCAATCAGCCCCACCGCCAGCGCCGCCAGCAGCACCCCGCCCCAAAAGCCGAAATGCCCGCGCGGCAGGTTGGTGACGATGCTGTACGCCAGATAGGCCCCCAGCATGTACAGCGAGCCATGGGCGAAGTTCACAATCCGGGTAACGCCGAAAATCACCGTCAGCCCGGAAGCCACCAGAAACAGGGACGAAGCGCTGGCAAGCCCGCCCAACGCCTGCAGCACCAGGTTTTCCATACTGAAAAGTCAGCCCGTTCAGCCAGCGGGCCGCAGCGTCCGCACCACCGCATCGCTCGGCAGGTACTTGGCGCCATCGGCATAGCGCCAATCCACCATGCGGCCCTTGCCGGCCCGCAGCGCGGTCTTGCCCACAAAGGCACCCATGGTGCTCTGGTGGTCCAGGGCGCGGAAGGTCACCGGGCCAAACACGCTGCCGAATTCCAGGCCGCGCATGGCTTCCACCAGTTTCTCGCTGTCGGTGGTGTTGGCCTTGCGCAGCAGGGCGGCAATGGCATGCACCGTGTCATACCCCACCACGCTGCCCAGCCGCGGATAGTCATTGAACTTGGCCCGGTAGGCATCGCGGAAGGCGTTGTGCACGGGGGTGTTGATCTGCTCCCACGGGTAGCCGGTCACAATCCAGCCCTCGGGCGCCTCGTCGCCCAGCGGGTCCAGGTATTCCGGCTCGCCGGTCAGCAGGCTCACCACCGCCCGGCGCTCAAACAGCCCGCGCGTGGCGCCCTGGCGCACGAAATTGGTCAGGTCAGCGCCAAACGTTACGTTGAAGATGGCTTCCGGATTGGAAGCCGCCAGCGCCTGCACCGTGGCGCCGGCATCAATCCGCCCCAGCGCCGGGAATTGCTCGGCCACGAATTCCACATCCGGCCGCGCCGCCTTCAGCAGCTCCTTGAACCAGCGCACCGCCGACTGGCCATACTCATAATTCGGCGCCACCAGCGCCCATTTCTTCGCCGGCAGCTTGGCCGCTTCCTCCACCAGCATGGCGCATTGCATGTAGGTGCTGGCCCGCAGGCGGAAGGTGTACTTATTGCCGCGCGACCACACGATCGCATCGGTCAGCGGCTCGCTGGCCACAAACAGCCGCTTGTTCTGCAAGGCGTAATCGCCCAGCGCCAGGCCCACATTGGAAAGGAAGCCACCCGCCAGCAGCGCCACGCGCTCATTGGCCACCAGTTCGCCGGCATGGCGCACGGCATCCTCGGGCTTGCCGGCATCGTCCCGATGCACGGTCAGCAGCGGCCGGCCATGAATACCGCCCGCGGCGTTGATCTGTTCCTGCGCCAGGGTCCAGGCTTGGCGATAGGGCTGCAAGAACGCCGGCTGGGCGGTGTAGCTGTTGATCTCGCCGATCTTCAGCGGTTCACCCTGGGCCGAGGCCAGCCGTGGCGCCGCCAGAACCGCCGCGCCACCCAGCACAGCCCGCCGCCCGAATTGAATGCCGACCATCACCCTGCCCCTTGAATGCGCATGTTGGCGCCTGATCGGCTGAGGCATATCGCCGAAAGCCGTGAATCAGTCGCCCAAAAAAGCCTTCACGCATCAAACCGCCAGCACAGGGGCGTTGCAAACGAATTTCGCTGCAGCGCGAAAACTGATGGGGCCCCGTTGCCAGGGCCCCAACCCGTCAGGCCGCCGCCACCAGGCCACCGGCCTCGGTCAGCACCCGAATCCAATGATCGGCATCGCCAAAGGCGCCGTCATTGGCGGTCAGCCGCTTGAAGTAATGGCCGCCGGCATACTCCATGGTCATGGCAATGCCGCCATGCAGCTGCACGGTCTGCTGGCCCACAAAGCGCGAGGAGCGGCCGATCTGCACCTTCACCGCCGCCATGTTCTTGCGCCGCGCCGCCGCATCATCATCCTGCGCCGACATGGTGCCGAAGAACGCCATGGACCGCGCCTGCTCCAGCGCCACCATCATATCCGCGCTGCGGTGCTGCAACGCCTGGAAGCTGCCGATGGTGCGGCCAAATTGCTGCCGCGTCTTCAGGTATTCCAGCGTCATCAGGTGCGCCGCCTCCATGGCGCCCACCGCCTCGGCGGCCAGGGCGGCAATGGCTTCGTCAACCACCCGGTCCACCAGCGGCAGGCCGCCGGCGGCATCGCCCAGCACCGCATCGGCACCCAGCTTCACATTGCTGAGAGCCACCTGCGCCGCGCGCTGGCCATCCACCGTGGCAAAGCCCTTCACGCTCACGCCTGCCGCCTTGGCGTCCACCAGGAACACGCCAATGCCGCTCTTGTCGCGCTGGCCGCCCGCGGTGCGCGCCGTCACAATGAACACATCGGCGCTGTCGCCATGGATAACCATGCCCTTGGCGCCGTTAAGCACCCAGCCGGCACCATCCTTCGTCGCGGTCGTCGCCACGTCGAACAGGTCGTAGCGGCTCTGCTTCTCGTTATGCGCGAAGGCCAGCTTCAGCTTGCCCTCGGCAATCTGCGGCACCAGGGCCGCACGCTGCGCCGCGTTGGCGCCATGCCGCAGAAAGCCACCGCCCACCACAACCGTGGTGAACCAGGGCTCCAGCGTAATGTGCTTGCCCATCTGCTCGGCCACAATCATCACTTCCTCGGCGCCGCCGCCAAAGCCACCCTCGGCCTCGGCAAACGGCAGCCCGAGCAAGCCCAGCTCGGCATAGGCAGCCCACATCTCCGTGCTCCAGCCCTGCGGAGACTTCAGATAGGCCTTGCGGTTCTCAAACCCGTACTTGTCACCCAGCAGGCGCGAAACGCTGTCCTGCAGCAGGCGCTGGTCTTCCGAGAGATCAAAATCCATTTTCTGTTAGTTCCTCTACTCGCGTTCCAGGGAAGCTGCGGGCCTCACAGCCCCAGGAAGGCTTTCGCCATGATGTTGCGCTGGATCTCGTTGGACCCACCGTAAATGCTCTGCTTGCGCCAGTTGAAGTAGATGCCCGCCAGGCCAAAGGCCCAGTCCGGCGCGATATCCGGGTCTTCCGCCACCACCTGCTCGGTGCCGCCTTCCATGTCGGGGTCGCCATCCACCCAGGCATAGGGACCGGCCGCCTTCATCAGCAGTTCGGAAACGCCCTGCTGAATCTCGGTGCCCTTGATCTTCAGCACGCTCGTCGTCGGGTCCGGCTTGTTGCTGCCCGGGTTCTTCATGGCGGTGGCGATAACCCGCATCACCGTCATTTCCAGCGCCTGCAACTCCACCTCAATCTCGGTGACCTTGGTCATGAAGCCGACATCCTGGCTCAGCGGCTTGCCATTGTCGTAGGTCTCGGCGGCAATCTTCTTCAGCCGGGCAATGCGCTCACGGCTGGCGCCCACGCGGGCCTGGCCAAAGCGCTCATTGCCCAGCAGGTACTTGGCGCAATCCCAGCCACGGTTTTCCGTACCCACCAGGTTCTCGGCCGGCACCTTCACATCGTCGAAGAACACCTCGTTCACCTCATGCCCGCCCTCGATCGTGATGATCGGGCGCACGGTGATCCCCGGCGTCTTCATATCCACCAGCAGGAAGCTGATGCCTTCCTGCTTCTTCGCGGTCGGGTCCGTCCGAACCAGCAGAAAAATCCAATCGGCATGCTGCGCCAGCGTGGTCCAGGTCTTCTGGCCGTTCACAATCCAGAAGTCGCCTTCCTTCACCGCCCGCGTCTTCAGCCCGGCCAGGTCGGAACCCGCGCCCGGCTCGCTGAAGCCCTGGCACCACCAATCATCCAGGTTCAGCATGCGCGGCAGGAATTTTTCCTTTTGTTCCTTATTGCCGAAGGCAATGATCACCGGCCCGCACATGTTGATGTTGAAGCCCAGCGGCGAGGGCGCCGGCGCCAGCATCAATTCCTCACGGAAGATGTAGCGCTGCGCCGTGGTCCAGCCCGGGCCGCCATGCTCCTTCGGCCATTCCGGCGCCGCCCAGCCGCGCTTGTTCAAAATCTGCTGCCACTGCACCACCTGCGCCTTGGTGGGAGACTTGCCCTGCTTCATCCGCGCATGCGTCTCGGCCGGCAGGTTCGCGGCGATGAAGCTGCGGACTTCCGCACGGAAGGCCTTTTCCTCGTCGGTCCAACGAAGGTCCATGTTGCGTTCTCCCTTGCAATTCTACAGCGCGTCCGGCGCGCCGGTTCCCATTCAAGCCGCAGTCGGCCCCCTTCCTCGGAAGGGGGCCGTCCGGTTCAGATCTTCGCCGTGCCGGTCATGCCGGCAAAGCTGCCGCCCTTGGCCGCAAGGTCCAGAATCAGCTGGCACGGCTTCAGGTTCGGGTCGTTCGTCTCGGTCGCGTAGCGCGCCAGCTTCTCGGCCACCGTCGCCAGCCCCTGGCGGTCAGCCCAGAACATCGGCCCACCGCGGAAGGCCGGCCAGCCGAAGCCGTTGCAGAAGATCACGTCGATATCGATCGGGCGGTAGGCAATGCCTTCCTCCAGAATCCGCGCGCCTTCATTCACCATCGGCAGCAGCACGCGGTCCAAAATCTCCTCCTCGGAAATCTTGCGCCGCCGCACCTGCATCTGCTCCGCCAGGTCGATGATGATCTGCTCCACCACCGGGTCCGGCAGGCGGGTGCGCTTTTCATCATACTTGTAGTAGCCGGCGCCGGTCTTCTGGCCAAAGCGGCCGGCGGCCACAATGGCATCGGCCACCGGGGCCACGGTGCCACGCGCCTTGCGCACGGCGGCGCCGATATCCAACCCGGCAAGGTCACCGGTGGCCAGCGGCCCCATGGCCATGCCGTAGGCTTCCATCACCTTGTCCACATCGGCCGGCAGGCAGCCTTCCAGCAGCAGCTTTTCAATCTGCGGCCCGCGCTTGCCGGTCATGCGGTTGCCAACGAACCCATCGCAGTTGCCGCACACCACGTTCAGCTTGCCGATGCGCTTGCCCACATCCATCGCCGTCGCAATGGTCGCCCAGCTGGTCTTGGCGCCGCGCACAATCTCCAGCAGCCGCATCACATTGGCCGGGCTGAAGAAGTGCATGCCGCACACCAGCTCCGGCCGCGTGGTCGCGCTGGCAATCTCATCAATGTTCAGCGTGGACGTATTGGAAGCCAGCACAATCCCCGGCCGCGCCGCCTTGTCCAGCCGGGCGAAGATTTCCTTCTTCACCGCCATGTTCTCGTACACGGCTTCAATCACCAGGTCGGCCTCGCCCACCGCGGCGTCAAAGTCGGTCGAGCCACTCAGGCAGGCCCGGCGCTTCTCGTACTCGGCCTGCGACAAGCGCCCGCTGGCCACGGTGCGCTGCCAATTCGCCTCGCAACGCTCCAGCCCCTTCTGCAAGGCCTCGGCGCTGGTTTCCACCATCGTCACGGCCACATGATGGTTGGCGCAGCTCATGGCGATACCACCGCCCATGGTGCCGCCGCCAATCACCACAATCTTCTTCACCGGCAGCGGCTGGGTGCCTTCCGGCATGCCCGGAATCCGCGCCACTTCGCGCTCACCAAAGAAGATGTGCCGCAGCGCATGGCTCTGCTCGCCCTGCACCAGGCCCATGAACTGGTCGCGCTCAACCGTCAGCCCGTCATCGAAATCCTGGGTGAAGGCGGCGCGCACGGCGGCCACGCAACCCTTCGGGCTTTCCTGCCCACGGGTCCGCGCCAGCAGCTGCTTGGCCAGCGCATCGAACGCCGCCATGTCCTGGCCGGCAATCTTGTCGGTCTTGTACTTCGCCAGTTGGAACTTCTGGCTGGCATGCGCCCGCGCCCAGGTCACGGCGGCCTTTTCCAGGTCGCTATCCAGCACCGCATCCACAATGCCGTGCTTCAGCGCCGTCGCGGCATTCACCGGGTCGCCGCTCACAATGATGCGCAGCGCCTCCAGCCCAATCAGCCGCGGCAGGCGCTGGGTGCCACCGGCCCCCGGTACAAAGCCGCGCTTCACTTCCGGCAGGCCCATC
>CANFIE010000254.1 GCA_947446625.1 Acetobacteraceae bacterium
ACATTGGTCATGCGGCCATCGGCTTGGAGTTCCGCCAGGATCTGGCGGTCCACGGCGTCGAGTTCGGCGTCGGCTTCTGGCGACATGCGGGCGATTTCATTGCTAAGGCTGGCGGTGGCGCGCAATATCCTTGCTTGCGGAGCGCTCCGCAAGTGTCAGCCTTGCTCACTGTGCATGGCAGCCAAATATGCTTTGCTGTGACGGCGCGGCGCGGCAAGCTTGCGCCCGTTGATAACGCCAACAATTCCGGGATCAGGTCCTTGTCCACCACCCACAACACCCGTTTGCTCATCATTGGTGCCGGCCCGGCGGGTTATACCGCCGCCATCTACGCCGCGCGGGCGGGGCTGAAACCGTTGATGGTGGCCGGTTTGCAGCCGGGTGGGCAGTTGATGATCACCACCGAGGTGGAGAATTACCCGGGCTTCGCGGAGGCGGTGCAAGGCCCCTTCCTGATGGAGCAGATGCAAAAGCAGGCGGTGCATGTGGGCACCGAGATCATCCAGGACATCATCACCAGCATCGACCTGGGCGGCCGGCCGTTCCGTGCGCTGGGCGACTCGGGGGACAGCTACGTGGCCGATTCGGTGGTGATTGCCACCGGGGCGCAGGCGCGCTGGCTGGGGATTCCCGGGGAGAAGGAGCTTTCGGGCTTCGGCGTTTCGGCCTGCGCGACCTGCGATGGCTTCTTTTTCCGCGGCAAGACCGTGGCGGTGGTGGGCGGCGGCAATACCGCCGTGGAGGAAGCGCTGTACCTGGCCAACCTGGCCAAGCACGTGACCGTGGTGCATCGGCGCGACAGCTTCCGCGCCGAGCGGATTTTGCAGCAGCGGCTGTTCGCGCTGCCGAATGTGACGGTGCTGTGGGACACGGTGGTGGAAGCAGTGCTGGCGAGCGAGGGGCAGTTTCCGTCGGCGCGGGCGCTGGTGCTGCGCAACGCCAAGACCGGCGCGGCCAGCGAGTTGCCGCTGGATGGCGTGTTCGTGGCCATTGGGCATGACCCGGCGACGGCCTTGTTCAAGGGGCAGGTGGCGATGGATGCCGAGGGCTATATCGAAACCGTGCCGGGCAGCGCGCGGACCAATGTGCCAGGCGTATTCGCCGCCGGTGACGTGCAGGACAAGGTGTATCGCCAGGCGGTGACGGCGGCGGGGACCGGCTGCATGGCGGCGCTGGAGGCCGAGAAGTGGCTGGCGCATCATGCTGAACCGGTACTGACATAATGCCGCTGGATTGGGACAAGCTGCGGGTTTTTCATGCCGTGGCCGAGGCTGGCAGCTTCACCCATGCGGGTGAGACGCTGAACCTTTCGCAGTCGGCGGTGTCGCGCCAGATTCAGGCGCTGGAGGAAGCGCTGGCGGTGCCGCTGTTCCACCGCCATGCGCGTGGGCTGATTTTGACCGAGCCAGGCGAGACGCTGAACCGGACGGTGCGCGAGGTGTTCGCCAAGCTGGCGATGACCGAGGCGCTGCTGACCGAGAGCCGCGAGCGGCCGGCCGGGCGGTTGAAGGTGACGAGCACGACGGGGTTCGGCAATGCCTGGCTGGCGCCGAGGTTGGCGCGGTTCCTGAGCCTGTACCCCGATGTGAGCGTGACGCTGCTGCTGGATGACAGCGACCTGGATTTGGCGATGCGCGAGGCCGATGTGGCGATTCGGATGCATCCGCCACGCCAGCCGGATTTGATTCAGCGGCATTTGGCCAGCTTTGGCTGGCGCATTGTGGGCGCGCCGGAATACCTGAAGAAGCACGGCATTCCACAACGGGCCGAGGATTTGGACGCGCATCGGCTGATTGTGTGGGGCGACCACCGGCCGCCGATCGACGAGGTGAACTGGCTGAGCGAGGCCGGACGGCGGGCGGGCTCACCCCGGCGGGCGGCGGTGGAGGTGAACAGCACCACGGCCATGCTGCGGGCGGTGCAGTCCGGCCTGGGGCTGGCGGCGCTGCCGGACTACATGGGCGAGGAGCTGAACGGGCTGCTGCAAGTGCTGCCCGAGATGAAGACGCCACGGCTGGAGGCGTTTTTCGTGTACCCGGAGGAAATGCGGCATTCCAAGCGGGTGGCGGTGTTCCGCGACTTTCTGGTGGCGGAGCTGGCTGGATCACATTGAGCGCATGCGTAATGCGCATGCCTGCGCGGAGGTTTTGCCAAACCTGCATGGCTGCGGCAGGGGTATGGTTTGGGGGTTCCGGGCTTGGACCGGAACGGGGTCTTCGGACCCTGCGTCTCCCAGACGTGAAGCCTCCCTGTATGACTCGGGCCGCTACCCTCACGGGTTAGCGGCCTTCTTTTTGTCCGGGGTTCAGGCGCCTGAGGTTCAACCAGCGCAATTGCGCAGAGTTTTAACCAGCGCAATTGCGCTAGGGCGGGCGGGTGCTATCGTTGCCACAGGCGCCTGATGCGGGCGCGGAACGTGGCCCGTGGCAAGCGGGCCTGGGGCGGGGTGGATGAAGCGGTCCTCGGCCATATTCCTGGCACTGGTTGGCAGCGGAGTTGTCGTGGGCGGGGGGTATGGCGTGTGGCGGGCAGCCTCGGCCCCGGAGTGCGACGTGCCGGGCAGCCAAGGGCCGGCCTGCCAGACCAGCGGCAGAAATTACTATGGCAGCGCCCACGCCAACACGGACTGGGCCGGCAAGGGCGACACCAGTGGCACGGAACGCGGCGGCTTCGGCAGCACCGCCGGCCATAAATCCTCGGGGGGTTGAGGGGCGATGCGCCGGTTGCAGGTACCGCCTCGGGCTGACCGGCTGGAACGGGCGCGGCGCATGGGCTTCACCTATGCCGAGATAGCTGGCGAGCCGTATTGGGATGAGAGCGCCTGCTATCAATTCTCGGCCGCCGAGGTGGATGTGCTGGAGGCCGCCACGGCCGAGCTGGAACGGATAAGCCGGCTGGCGGTGGCGCATGCGGTGCGGCACGGCATGCGGGCGGCGCTGGGCATGACCGAGCCGGCCTGGGCGCTGGCGGTTGCCGCGTGGGAGCGGCAGGAGCCGAGCCTGTATGGCCGGATGGACCTGCGCTGGGACGGCACCGGCGCACCGCAATTGCTGGAATACAATGCCGATACGCCGACCGCGCTGTTCGAGGCTTCGGTCATTCAATGGGAATGGCTGCAATGCACCGCCCCGCAGCGCGACCAGTTCAATTCGCTGCATGAGGCGTTGATCAGTACCTGGGGCAAGTTGGGGCTGCATGGGGCGGTACACTTCGCCTGCGCCGCGGATTCCGACGAGGACCGGGGCACGGTGGATTATCTGCGCGACACCGCTCTGCAGGCCGGGCTGACACCGCACTTCCTGACCATGGAGCAGATTGGCTGGGATGGCGGACGCTTCCGCGACCTGGAGGAAGCGCCGATTGCCACGCTGTTCAAGCTGTACCCCTGGGACTGGCTGATGCAGGAGCATTTCGGCCAGTACATCGGCGCTGCGCCCACCCGTTGGCTGGAGCCGGCCTGGCGGATGATTGTGGCGGGCAAGGGGTTTTTGGCGCTGCTCTGGGCGTTGTTTCCGGGCCACCCCAACCTGCTGCCGGCCTTTCTGGAACCTGGCCGCTGCGGCGGGCCGGAGGTGGCCAAGCCGTTCTGGGGGCGGGAGGGGGCGAATATCACCTGGCCTGGTGGCAGCGTGCCCGGGCCCTATGCCGGGCAGCCTATGCTGTACCAGGCCTATGCCGAACTGCCCTGGTTTGCCGGGCGCTACCCGGTGCTGGGCAGTTGGGTGATTGGCGGGGAGCCGCATGGGCTGGGGATTCGTGAGGACTCGACGCCCATAACCCGTGATACCAGCCGCTTCGTGCCGCATTTCTTTCCGCCGGAACCCGCATGACCAGCTTTGCCACGCTGCCTGAATTCCTCAGCCATTTTCTGCTCGGCCTGGCGCTGCTGGCGGCGGCGGTGGCGGGTTATGTGCGCCTGACCCCGCATGACGAGTTGGCGCTGGTGCGGGCCGGCAACACCGCGGCGGCGGTTTCGCTGGGTGGGGCGGTGCTGGGGTTTGGGCTGGCGGTGGGGGCGGCGATCCATGCCTCCACCAACCTGTTGGATGCGGTGGTGTGGGGCGCGGTGGCGCTGCTGGTGCAGGTGGCGGCGTTTCTGGCGGTGTGCTGGCTGCTGCCGGGCTGGCGGGCCGGGCTGGAGCGCGGCGAGATGGCCGGCGCGGTGCTGGCTGCCAGCGTTGCCGTGGCCGTGGGGCTGGTGAACGCGGGCAGCCTGGCGTTTTAGAGCAATATCCGTTCTGATGGAATCATCAGAACGGATATTGCTATAGTATCAAATAGTTATAGAGCAAACCCCGAACGGGCCTGTGGCACCGGAAGGGGTATTTTGCTCGCTCTGGAAAGGGCTTCAACCGCAGCGGACGCTCATGCCGCCATCCACCACCAATTCGGTGCCGGTGACGAAGCGGGCTTCATCCGAGGCGAGGAAGAGCACGGCGGCGGCGGTGTCGCGGCCGTCTCCGGCGAAGCCCATGGGGATGCGCGAGAGGCGCTGTTTTACCAGAGCTTCGACGTCGCCGCCCGAGCGTTGACCGGCCAGGCGGACTTCCACCATGGGGGTGTGCATCTGCCCCGGCACCACGGTGTTGATGCGGATTCCCTTGGAGGCGTATTGCACCGCGACCACCTTGCCGAGTTGGATGACGCCGGCCTTGGAGGCGGCGTAGCCAACCTGGGCCGCGCCGGTCCAGCGGATGCCGGAGGTGGAGGCGATGTTGACCACGGCGCCGCCGCCCTGCTGTTCCATGATGGGCAGCACGTGCTTGAGGGTGAGGAAGACGGTCTTCAGGTTGCTGTCGATTTGCAGGTCCCAGACGTCTTCGCTCATTTCCACCGGGCCGCCGGGGGCGCTGCCGCCGACATTGTTGACCAGCACATCCAGCCGGCCATGGCGAGTGACCAGGCGCGAGACCAGGCCGGCCACGGCGGCGCCGTCGGTCACATCGGCCACCACCGGCTCGAAGCGGCCACCCTCGGCGGCGATGCGCTCGGCGGTTTCGGTCATGCTGTCGGCGTTGCGGTCCACGCCGATGACGATGGCGCCTTCCTTCGCCAGGCCATAGGCGATGGCGCGGCCATTGCCCCAGCCCGGGCCGACACAGCCGGCGCCAGTGACGAGGGCGACCTTGTTGGCGAAACGCTGGGACATTGGGGTTCTCCTGCCGGTGTGTGGCCCGGGTTTAGCGGGGGCGGGCGGGGCTTGGCCAGCGGCGGGGCGGCGGGTTTGGGGTATGCTGGGGCTGGGCCGGATTCGGCCGGGACAGCGAGCGTTGGACGATGATGGCCGAGGCGCCTCCGCAGCAGCGCAAGATCATCCATGTGGATATGGATGCCTTCTTCGCCTCGGTTGAGCAGCGCGACGACCCGGCGCTGCGCGGCAAGCCGGTGGCGGTGGGTGGCTCGCGTGAGCGCGGGGTGGTGGCGGCGGCGAGCTATGAGGCGCGGAAGTTTGGCGTGCGTTCGGCCATGCCTTCGGTGACGGCGCGGCGGCAATGCCCGGAGCTGATTTTCGTGAAGCCGCGCTTTGAGGTGTACAAGGCGGTTTCGTTGCAGATACGCGAGATTTTCGCCGAGCATACGCCGGTGATTGAGCCGCTTTCGCTGGACGAGGCGTATTTGGATGTGACCGAGAATTTGCAGGGCATTGCCTCGGCCACCGAGATTGCCGAGCGCATCCGCGCCAAGGTGCGGGCGGTGACGGGGCTGACGGCTTCGGCCGGGGTTTCCTACAACAAATTCCTGGCCAAGTTGGCTTCCGACCACCGCAAGCCAGATGGGTTGTTTGTGATAACGCCGCGCATGGGGCCGGGCTTTGTGGAGGCGCTGCCGGTGGGGCGGTTTCATGGCGTGGGGCCGGCGACTTCGGCACGCATGGCGCGGCTGGGCATTGCCACCGGGCTGGATTTGCGCGGGCAGTCGCTGGCGTTTCTGCAGCAGCATTTTGGCAAGGCGGGGCCGTACTACTACTGGATTGCGCGCGGCATTGATGAGCGGCCGGTGCGGGCGAACCGCGAGCGGAAATCAGTGGGGGCGGAGAATACCTTTG
>CANFIE010000255.1 GCA_947446625.1 Acetobacteraceae bacterium
CGCTGAAACGGGAAGGGCCGCCCTGGCAACAGGGCGGCCCTTTTCAATTGCCGCCACACCGCGCCCAACAAAAAAGGCCGCCCCTCGCAGGGCGGCCTTTCTCATTCACTCAGCCGCAACCTCAGGCCGGCGTAAACATCGGGTAGGGCGGGCTGCCCTCACCCTGCGTCGGCTTGAACACCAGCTTCACCTTCTGGCCAATCTTCAGTTTGCTGTAGTCGCAGTCCACAATGTTGGTCATCATCGTGGGGCCGTCATCCAGCGTCACATAGGCCACGGCGTAAACCTCCGGCGCACGCGCCATCACGCTCACGCTGTAGATCGTGCCGCCGCCCTTGTGCTCATGCCAGCTGGTCTTGTCGCTCAGGCAATGCGGGCACACCGCGCGCGGGTACCAATGGGCCTTGCCGCAATCATCGCAGCTGCGCAGCAGGAACTTGCCTTCCTTCGCCGCATTCCAGAACACTTCCGTCTCGGGGTTCACGCCCGGCGCCGGAATCGCGCGCTCCTTACCAGCCATGCTGATCACTCCCGTTCCAGAATAAGCGTGGCGCCACCATGGCGGCTGCCCAGCAGGCCACCCGTACCATGCGCCAGCACCAGGTCGGCGTTCTTCACCTGCACCGCCGGGTGGGCTTCACCACGCGCCTGGCGCACGGCCTCGATCACCTTGGTGATACCGCCGCGATTCGCCGGGTGGTTGTTGCACAGCCCACCGCCATCGGTGTTGAACGGCAGCTTGCCCACGCCGCTGATCAGGTTGCCATCGGCCACAAAGGCGCCGCCCTTGCCCTTCTCGCAGAAGCCCAGATCCTCCAGCTGCACCACAACCGTAATGGTGAAGCTGTCATAGATGCTGGCGTACTTGATGTCGGAAGGCTTCACGCCCGCCTCGGCAAAGGCCATCGGGCCGCTGCGCACGCCGGCCGAATAGGTCAGGTCAACATTCCCGCCCATCTGGCCCTTCATGCTCTCACCCG
Source organism: Acetobacteraceae bacterium (assembly GCA_947446625.1). Taxonomy (GTDB): domain Bacteria; phylum Pseudomonadota; class Alphaproteobacteria; order Acetobacterales; family Acetobacteraceae; genus CAIMOR01. Next base: position 981 of record CANFIE010000255.1, read on the forward strand.
CGCCCAGCACCTTCACCAGCGGACGCTTCAAGGTCTTGGCAATATCCGGGTGCACCACAACCAGGGCGCCGCCGCCATCGCTCACCACGCAGCAATCCAGCCGATGCAGCGGGGTAGCGATCAGCGGCGAATTCACCACCTGCTCCACCGTCACCACGTCGCGCAGCATGGCGTGCGGGTTGTGCTGCGCATGGTGCGAAGCAGCAACCTTCACCCAGGCCAGCTGCTCGCTGGTGGTGCCAAACTCGTACATGTGGCGCGCCGCCACCATGGCGTAGGCATTCACCGTCGCCACGCCCAGCGGGAATTCCCACTGCGTATCCGGCGCATCGGCGCCACGCATGCGCGGGGTCGCGCCGCTATGGCCTTCGGAACGCGGACGCCCGGCCAGGGTGATAAGCGCCACCTTGCACTTGCCCATGGCAATCGCCTGGGCGGCATGGCTCACATGGCTGATGTAGCTGCAGCCACCCACATCGGTGCTGTCCAGGTGCTTCAGCTTCAGGTTCATGTAGTCGGCCATGGCCAACGGCCCCAGGCCCGGGGCGTCGCCGGCGCAGAAGTAGCCGTCCACGTCGTCCTTGGTCAGCCCGGCATCGCGCAGCGCGCCCAGGGCGCTTTCCGCGTGCAGTTGCGCAACCGACTTGTCCTTGGCCAACCGCGTCGGATGCTCGAAAGCCCCCGCGATATAGGCCTTGCCTTTGATACTCATGCGTTCCGCACGCTCCCTCACCTGGCCGCGGCCCCCCGGGCAATTCCCTCGGGCCGCGCCGGGCGCCAGCATGCCGCCACCAGGGCATTCGGGCAACGCCACCCGGCTATTCGCTAAAAGTTAACTAACGGAGCCTTACATTAAATTCCCCGGCCATCACTTTCCTGCTATCATAAGCTTCGCCTACAGAAAAAATTGTGGATTACTCCATGATCCCCCCACTGAGGCGTGGTTTCCTGGCTTTGCCGGCCTTGTTGCTGGGCACGGCCACCGCGCAGGACAACGCCATCAAGCTCTACGTCGGCGCCGCCGCCGGTACGGGTATTGACCTTTCCGCCAGGGGCTTCGCCGCGCCCTTTGGGCAGGCCTTGCGCGCCACCGTGCTGGTCATCAACCGCCCCAGCGCTGGCGGCGTGCTGGCTGCCGAATCCGTAGCCCAGGCCGCGCCTGATGGCCGCTCGCTGCTTTATTCCAGCCTCGGCCCCCTGGCCGTGGCGCCGCAAACCATCCGGCCGCTGCCCTATCACCCGCTCAACAGCTTCACCCATCTGGCCCGGCTGGCCTGTGGCGGCTTTGTCATCGCGGTACCGGCGCAATCCCCGGCGCATGACCTGCCCGGCCTCATCGCGCATCTGCGCCTGCGCGGCGGTGCCGCCAATTACGCCACCAGCATGGGCGCCATGGCCTACCGCCTGGCCGCCGAAATGCTGCAACAGGCCGCCGGCACCCGCGCCCAGCACGTCCCCTTCCGCACCACGGGGGAAGTCCTCACCGCGCTATCCACCAATCAGGTGGAGTTTGCGATAGACCTGCGCGGCCCGCTGCAACCCCTGGCCCACCAGGGTGAAATCCGCCTGCTCGCTGTCACCAGCGCCGAATCAGACCCCGCCTTGCCCATGCTGCCGCCCCTGGCGCGCTACTACCCCGGCGTGGTGCTGGAAAGCTGGGTGGGCTTCTCCGCCCCGCGCGGCCTGCCCCCCGCGCAGCAGGCCCGCATGGCGGAAGCCGCCGCCTTCACACTGCGCGACCCGGCGGTGCAAACCATGCTCGGCCGCAGTGGCGCGGTGCCGGCCTATATGCCCGGCCAGGCCTATACCGCCTTCATCGCGCAGGAACTCACCCGCATCACCCAACTGGCCCAGCACGCCGGCCTCACGGCCTGAACACCGCGCACCGCCAAGGTCTATTGCTCCCCGCCGTCTCGCCGTATTCATACGGTCACGGAAGTCCAGGGAAGCACCATGTCCAACGCCACAGCCCCCGCCACCGGCCCCCTCGCCGGCATTCGCGTTCTTGACCTCACCGCCGTGGTGCTCGGCCCCTTCGCCACGCAAACCCTGGGCGACTGGGGCGCCGAGGTCATCAAGGTCGAGAACCTCGACGGCGACCTGGCGCGCAATTCCGGCCTGTTCCGCAATCGCGGCATGGCCAGCGTCTTCATGCAGATCAACCGCAACAAGCGCAGCCTGGCGCTGGACCTCAAAACCCCCGCCGCCAAGGAGGTGCTGCGCCGCCTCATCCCCAGCATCGATGTCCTGGTCACCAATATCCGCCCCGCCGGCATGGACCGCCTGGGCTTCGGCTATGAGGCCTGCCGCGCCCTCAACCCCAAGCTCATCTTCGCCGTCGCCACCGGCTTCGGCCAGGACGGCCCCTACAAGGCCCGCCCGGCCTTTGACGAAATCATCCAGGCCGCCAGCGGTTTCGCCTCCTCCATCGGCACGGATGACAAACCCGAATTCGTCCCCTCACTGATCGCCGACAAGCTCACCGGCATGGCCCTGGTCCAGGCGGTCTGCGCCGCGCTGTTCCACCGCGAACGCACCGGCGAAGCGCAGATGGTCGAAGTGCCGATGCTGGAGACCCTCACCGCCTTCAACAGCGTGGACATGTTGGGCGGCATGAGCTTCGAGCCCTCCCTCGGCGAGCCCGGCTACAAGCGCCTGAAGCACCGCAAACCGGCGCAGACCAAGGATGGCTGGCTCACCATGCTGCCCTACTCCATCGCCAATTGGTGCGCCTTCTTCGAAGCCGTCGGCCGCGCCGACCTCATCGAGGAACTCGGCATCCGTGACTCGGTGAAGCGCAACCAGAACATCGACAAAGTCTATGCCGCGATGCGCGAGATCGCCCTCAGCCGCACCACCGCGGAATGGGAGGAACTCCTGCTCCGCATCGACGTGCCGCACACCAGCTTCACCCGGCAAACCCGGGTCACGGAACAGCCGCACCTCAAGGCCGTCGGCATGTTCCCGGTCAGCGAACACCCCACCGAAGGCGCGGTCCGCGTCGCCCGGCCGCCCACCAAATTCGCCGCCACCCCGGCCAATATCCGCCGCCACGTGCCGCGCCTGGGCGAACACACCACCGAAATCCTCACCGAACTCGGCTACACCGAGGCGGAAATCGCCGCCCTGGTGGAAGCCAAAGCGGCGAAGCGGGCGTGAAGCTCTCTCCCCGCATCCAGGCCACCGCCACCCCGCCCATCCCCGCCGCCCGCGCCTGGGCGGCGCGCTACCAGGGCCAGGCCGGCCCGGCCATTGATCTCACCCAGGCCGTCCCCGGCTACCCGCCGCATGCCGACCTGCTGGCAAAACTGGCCGAAGCCGCCGGCAACCCCGCCAATGCCGGCTACGGCCCCATCGATGGCGAAGCCGCCCTCCGCACCGCCCTGGCCGAGGACACCGCCCGCTTCTACGGCGCCGACATCACCCCCGCCGATGTGGTCATCACCGCCGGCGGCAACCTGGCCTTCTCCATGGTCATGGCCGCGCTGCTGGGCCAGGGAGACGCCGTCGCCCTGCCCACCCCCTGGTATTTCAACCACCAAATGGCGCTCACCATGCTGGGCGCCAGCGTGCAGCCGCTGCCCTGCCACGCTGAGGACGGCTTCCTCCCCATCGTCGCCGAGGCCCGCGCCCTGCTGGCCGCCGGCGCCCGCGCCCTGGTGCTGGTCACGCCCAACAACCCCACCGGCGCGGTCTATCCCCCCGCCCTCATCGCCGAGCTGGCCGAAGCCTGCCGCACCCATGGCGCCTGGCTGGTCATCGACGAAACCTACCGCGACTTCCTTGCCCCCGCCCAATCGCCGCCGCATGCGCTGTTCCAAAGCCCGGCCTGGCGCGACCACGTCATCCACCTCTACAGCTTCTCCAAGGCCTATTGCGTTCCCGGCCACCGCGTCGGCGCCGTGCTCTGCGGCCCCGCCTTCCGCACCGAATTGCTGAAGGCGCTGGACACCTGGCAGATCTGCCCACCCCGCGCCGCCCAGGCCGCGCTGGCCTGGGCCGTGCCCAACCTTTTGCCCTGGCGCCTCGGCAACCGAGACATCATGGCCACCCGCGCCGCCGCCTTCGCCACCGCCGTCGCCCCGCTCACCAATTGGCGGCTGGAAGCCCTCGGCGCCTACTTCGCCTATATGCGCCTGCCCGCAGCCGCGCCCGACGCCGTCCAATCCGCCGAAATCCTCGCCGCCGAGCAGGGACTCATGCTCCTACCCGGCCCCTTCTTCGGCCCCGGCCAGCAGCGCCACCTGCGCCTGGCCTTCGCCAATGTCGGGCTGGAAGCCATCGCCGCCCTTCCCGCCCGCCTGCTAGCCCTGGAAGCACCGCGCCCATGACCAGCCCGCGCGCCCGCGCCGCCGCCTTCTGCGCCGCCTTCGGCCTGCGCCTGCCCATCATCCAGGCGCCCATGGCCAGCGCCTGCCCGGCGCCGCTCGCCGCCGCCGTGGCCAATGCCGGCGGCATGGGCGGCCTTGGCGCGCTCAGCACCACCCCGGCCGGCATCCGCCAATGGGTCTCGGAGTTCCGCAGCCACAGCAACGGCGCCTTCCAGATCAACCTCTGGATCCCCGAACCCGCCCCCCACCGCGACCCGGCGCATGAAGCCACCGTCCGCGCCACCCTCGCCCCCCTGGCCGGCGCACCCATACCGGAAGCCGGCCCCGGCCCCTTCCTGGTGGACTTCGAGGCGCAATGCGCCGCCATGCTGGAAGCCGCCCCCGCCACCGCCTCCTCCATCATGGGCCTGTTCCCGCCCGCCATCGTGGCGCAGATGAAGACCCGCGGCATGAAGTGGATCGCCAACGCCACCACGGTGGCCGAAGCCCGCGCCGCCCAGGCCGCCGGCGCCGATGCCGTCATCGCCCAGGGCGCCGAGGCCGGCGGCCATCGCGGCAGCTACACCAATGCCGGCGCCGAGGCGCAGCTCATCGGCCTCTTCGCCCTGCTGCCGCAAATGGCCGATGCCCTGACCATCCCGGTCATCGCCGCCGGCGGCATCATGCAGGGCCGCGCCATCGCCGCCGCCCTCACGCTGGGCGCCAGCGCCGTCCAACTCGGCACCGC
>CANFIE010000256.1 GCA_947446625.1 Acetobacteraceae bacterium
CAGCGGCCGGTCCATCATCAACCCCAGCACCGGCCCGGCGGCCTTGGGCGCCATGGCGGGCGCGGCGGCGGCGGGGGTTTCAGCAGGCGCGGCGGCGGCCGTGGGGCGGGGCTTGAACAGGCCGAACATCGTAAACGTCTCCCAATACGCGCGGCCTTGCTTCGCCGCTTTCGCTGGCCCGATCATGCCGGGCCAGCGCTGTTGCTTTCAAGTGTAACCAAGCCCTATTCGGCGCGGATGCCGGCCTGGCGGATCAAATTGCCCCACATCGTGGTCTCGCGTTCCAGCAGGCCGCGCAGATCGGCCGGCGTGCCGCGCTGCAACACAACGCCCTGCGCCGCCATGCGCGCCACCAGCGCGGGGTCGGCATTGGTGGCGCGCAGCGCCGCGCTCAGCGTCTCCACCACCGGGGCCGGGGTGCCGGCCGGGGCGAACAGGCCCTGCCAGAACACCGCCTCGAAGCCCGGCAGCGTCTCGGCCAGCGGCGGTAGGTTCGGTACCACCGGGTCACGCGTCAGGGTGGAAACGCCCAGGCCCCGCGTGGCGCCCTCGCGCAGGGTGGGCAGGGCCTCCAGCACCGCCTGGAACATGGCCTGAATCCGCCCGGTGCGGAGGTCGAGCAGCGCCGGGGCGCCGCCGCGATAGGGCACATGCGTCACCTCAATGCCGGCGCGCTGGGCGAACAGCGCCTGGGCCAGGTGGTTCACCGCCCCGGTGCCGCTGCTGCCAAAGTTCAGCTTGCCCGGATTGGCCTTGGCATAGGCAATGAACTCGGCGGCGCTGCGCACCGGCAGGTCCGGATGCACATGCAGCACGAAGGCATGGGTGAAGACCGGCCCGACCGGCGCCAGCTCCTTCAGTGGCTCCTTCGGCGTCAGATTGGGTTGCAGCGCCGGGTTGATGGCCAGGGTCGTGGTGCCCATCAGCAGGGTGTAGCCGTCTGGCCGGGCCTGGGCCACGGCGGTGGAGGCGACGGCGGTGGCGGCACCCACCTTGTTCTCCACAATGAAGTTCTGCCCCAACTCGCGGCCCAGGCGTTCGCTGACGGCGCGGCTGGCCGTGTCGGTCACGCCGCCGGGGGCGTAGCCGGAAAGCACGCTGACCGGCCGGTTGGGGTAGGCACCTTGAGCAAAGGCAGGCTGGGCCAGCAGCAGGGCCGGCGCGGCCAACAGGTGGCGGCGGTTCATGGCGTTTTCTCCCGTTCTGGCCAAGGGATGCGCCGGCCGGCGCGGCGGATCAAGCGGCAAGCGTGGTGAAACTGATCCACATCAATTTCCGTAACCCAGGGCGTTGTATATGCGGCGCAGCAATTGCCCGCCCTGAAAGGTTACTGAGCATGGACAGCCTCCCGGTCTCGCAGAAGGTCACCGTTACCGCCATTGCCGGAGACGGCATCGGCGCCGAGGTGATGCGGGCCACCCAGGCCGTGCTGGCCGCCGCCGGCGCCGCCGTGACCTGGGAGGATGCGATGGCCGGGGGCGAGGCCTTCCGCAAGGGTATCTCCACCGGCACCCCGCAGGAGACGTTGGACAGCATTGAGCGCACTGGCGTGGTGCTGAAGGGGCCGCTGGAAACCCCGGTGGGCTATGGCGAGAAATCCGCCAATGTCAGCCTGCGCAAGATCTTCGAGATGTACGGCAATATCCGCCCGGTGCGGGAGCTGCCGGGCATCAAGACCCCGTTCAGCGGCCGGGGCATTGATTTCACCGTGGTGCGGGAAAACGTGGAGGATCTCTACGCCGGCATCGAGCATATGCAGACCCCGGGCGTGGCCCAGGCGGTGAAGCTGATCTCGGAAGCCGGCTGCGAGCGCATTGCCGAGCTGGCCTGCGCCCTGGCCCTGGCCGAGGGCCGCAAGACCGTGACCGTGGCCACCAAGGCCAACATCCTGAAGCTGACGGAGGGCCTGCTGAAGACGGTGGGCGAGCGCGTGGTGAAGCGCCACCCGGCGCTGACGCATGAACACATGATTGTGGACAACTGCGCCCACCAGATGGTCATCCGGCCCGAGCAGTTCGACATTTGCGTCATGACCAACATGAATGGCGACATTCTGTCGGACCTCGCGGCCGGGCTAGTGGGTGGGCTTGGCGTGGCGCCCAGCGCCAACCTGGGTGACACGGTGGCGATGTTCGAGGCGGTGCATGGCTCGGCACCGCAGATTGCCGGCAAGGGGCTGGCCAACCCCACCGCGCTGCTGCTCTCGGCGGTGATGATGCTGCGCCATATCGGCGACTTCACCACCGCCGCGCGCATTGAACACGCGCTGTACGTGACGCTGGAGGAAGGCCGCGACCTGACCGGCGACATTGCCGCGCCCGGCACCGGGGTGGGCACCGCCGCCTATCTGGAACGGCTGATCGGCAACCTTGGCCGCACCAGCGCCCGCGTGCCGGCGCGGGAATACCGCCCCATTGCCATGCGCCCCTGGCCGCGCAGCACCTGGGCCCGCGCCGTGGCCACGCGAGAGGTTGTGGGGGTGGATATCTTCCTGGAAAGCCAGGCCACGCCGCAGGCGCTGGGCGCCAGCCTGGTGCAGGCCGCCCAGGGCAGCGCCTTCAGCCTAAAGCTGGTTTCCTGCCGCGGTGCCCAGGTATGGCCGGTGGCGCAGCCGCATACCTTCATCGTGGACCATTTCCGCGCCCGCTTCATGTTCAGCGCCGCCGCGCCGGCCAACCCCAACGCCGCCATTGCGGATTTGCTGGCCCGCGTGGGCGAGCAGCACAGCTGGATGCATGTGGAGAAGTTGCAGCGGTTTGACGGCGCCGATGCCTTCACCAAGGACCAGGGCGAGGGCTGAACCTCATATCTGAACGCGGCATGGCGGCGATTTCATCCGCCGTGCCGCGTTTTCGCCATGCGGGCGGGTTCATTTATTCCAGGCGTGGGGCCCTCGCCCCGCCCGAGGAAACGCCATCATGCGCCAGGCATCGCCCTCGCTCGCGCTGTTGACCGCCCTGGCCCTGCTGGCCCGGGTGCTGCCGCTGGCTGCCCAGCCCACCACCACGCCCGAGATCAAGCCCCCCGCCGCCCCGGCCGAGACGCCTGAGCCGCTGCCCCTGGTGGAGCAGCCCGACCCGCCCGGCCTGGTGGGCCGCGTGGCGCGGCTGGATGGCAGCACCACCTATCGGCTGCCGGGGCAGGAGGAATGGCAACCGGCGCAGCTCAACTTTCCCATTGCCACCGGCCATGCGCTGTGGACCGGCGCCGAGGGCCGCGCCGGGCTGCAATTGGGCAGCCTGCGCCTGGCGCTGGAAGCGGCAACCCGGCTCGATTTCGCCGAGGTGGCGGATGCGGCGGTGCAACTCACCTTGGCGCAGGGCCTGCTGTATGTGGCGCTGCCGCCGCAGGGGCCGGCGCTGGAATTGCGCGTAACCACCCCGCGCGGCGATGCCCGCCTGGCCCGGCCCGGCCGCTATCTGGTGCAGGCCGGGGCCGAGGACCGCCCCACCCGCATCACGGTTCTGGCCGGCTCGGCCGCCTTTGCCGCCGAAGGGCTGGACCCCGTGGCGATCAGCCCCGGTGAGGCGCTGGCGGTGAGCGGGCTGAACCCACTGATCCCGAGCATGGCAGCCGCCGAGGCGCCGCCGCCGCTGGTGGCCTGGGCGCAAGGGCTGGAACCGCGCCAGCCACTGCCCCAGGCGGTGCAGGGCATGACCGGCGCCGACGACCTTTCGCGCTACGGCGACTGGCAACAGTCGGAGGAATATGGCGACCTCTGGCTGCCGCCGGTGGCGCAGGACTGGGTGCCGTATCGGCAGGGCAGGTGGTCGTACCTGCAACCCTGGGGCTGGACCTGGGTGGATGACGCGCCCTGGGGCTTCGCGCCCTTCCATTACGGCCGCTGGGTGGAATGGAACAACCGCTGGGCCTGGGCGCCCGGCGCCTGGCGCGGCTACGATTATTGGCCGGTCTATGCCCCGGCGCTGGTGTATTTCTTCCCGGGTATTCGGCCGGGCTGGCTGGGCTGGGCGCCGCTGCGACCCTGGCATGCCTATCACCCGCCGTTCTGGGCTTCGTCCAACTGGTTCCGCCACGCCAATACGCCGCATCTGCGCAACCTGCCGGCGGCCGAGGCCTTTTGGCGGCAGAACCGCCAGGCCGTGCCGCCGGGCAGCTTTTTGCCGCGCGCCGCCACGCTGGTGCCCAATGCCGCCATGGCGGCGGGCCGACCGGTGGCGCCGGCGGCGCAGCCCATGGCGGGGCCGCATAACGGGCCGGTGCATATTGGACCGGCGCTGGCCCCGGCCCTGGCGCTGGGAGCCGCCGGGCTGCTGGCGCCGCGCGCCCTGCAAGCCGGCCGCCCGCCATTGCCGGCGGCGGTGGGGCCACGCATGGGCGGGCTGCCGCAGGTGATTCATCCGCCCGGTACGCCGCCCTACCGGCCGCAGGGCCAGGGCATGCCGGCGCCTGGAGCCGCGCCCGGTTTTGCTCCCAACCGCATGGCGCCGGGGCCGGCGCCGGCGCCGAATTTCGCCGGCAAGCCCGGCGGTGGCGGTGGGTTTGGCGGTACTCCGCCGGGTGGGTTTGGCGGCGGTGGCGGGTTTGGCCAGGGCCATGGCAAGCCGGGCGGCGGCTTTGGCGGTGCGCCGCCGGCCCAGCGCTTTGGCTACAACGCGCCGGCGCCGCATTACTCGGCGCCCGCACAGCGCTACAGCACGCCCATGCCGCATTATGCGCCGCCCGCGCCGCGGCAATATTCGCCCGCGCCGCAATACTCCGCGCCGCAGCAGCGCTTCAGCCAGCCGGCCCCGCAATACGCCGCACCGGCGCAGCGCTACAGTGCTCCGGCGCCGCATTTCTCACCGCCGCAGCAAAGCTTCCGCGCCGCACCCTCGGCCCCTTCACGGCCCAGCGCGCCTTCCAGCCCGCCGCGCGGTGGCGGCGGGCATCACCACCGGTAGAGCACCATGCGCCCTGACGGGTGCATTTCGTGCTCTCTAACTATTTGAAACTAGAGCAAGAAATCCGTTCTGATGATTCCATCAGAACGGATATTGCTCTAGTAAAGCAGGCTTCAGCCCTTGCCGGGCTTGCCCTTCAGCTCGGCCAGCTGCCGCTTCAGCGATTCCAGCTCGGCATTCAGCGCGTCCATGTCGGCGCTGCTCGGGCCGGCCGGCGGGGCTGGCGGCGGCGCGTGGGGCGGCATGGCGCCACCCTCGGGGCGGAACGGCGCGAACAGGCTCATCGCCCGCTCCATCATCGCCATGTTCTGCTTGCCCAGTTCCTCCAGTGTGCCGAAGGGCGCCTGGAACCCGCCGGGGAAGGGCATCAGCCCACCCATGGCCTGCTCCACCGAGCGCCGCATCTGTTCCTGCTGCTTGGCGAAGCCGCTCATGGCGCCTTCCAGGTATTTCGGCAGCAGGGTCTGCAGGCTGTCGCCGTAGAAGCCGATCAACTGCCGCAGGAAGCTTTCGGGCAGCAGGCTGCGGCCCTTGGACTCTTCCTCAACGATGATCTGCGTTAGCACGGCGCGGGTGATGTCCTCGCCCGACTTGGCGTCGTACACCACAAAGTCGCGGCCCAGGCGCACCATGTTCGCCAGGTCGTCCAGCGTTACGTAGCTGCTGGATTCCGTGTTGTAGAGCCGGCGATTGGCGTATTTCTTCACCACCACGGGCGGGCGGGCCGGGGCATCGGCATCCGCCGTTTCCGTCGCCGCCGCGCTGTTCCGCGCATTCCGTTCCGACATGCCAGACCCCCGAGCAAAACCAATTCTGCCCGTTACACTAGCACAAGCCTGCCCATCCGGGCCTAGCGGGATTCCGCAATGCATCAAAACCCTGGCGTCGGCGGCCGGGCAGGCTATGGTCCGGGCCGCGTCGGGGGTGCTATGGCAGGGCGTAAGAGGTCTGAATCCGAACAGGAACTGCAACGCCTCGCCGAGGATTGGGTTGCGCTGTGGCAGAGCGAGATCGCCGGCCTGATGGCCGATCCGGAACTGGCCGAGGCCTGGGCCGCCATGCTGGGCCAGGGCGCCGCCTGGCTGCGCGCCTGCACGCCCGCCGCCTCGCCCTTTGGCCCCCCCCCC
>CANFIE010000257.1 GCA_947446625.1 Acetobacteraceae bacterium
GATTCCACCGGCGACGATCAGACGCTAACCGCCGTTATTCGAGCGGCTGATTCACGCCGCCGGTGATTCCACCGGCGACGATCAGACGCTAACCGCCGCTGTACAGCGGCAGGCTGCGCTTGCGGGTGCCGGTGAGCTTGGCGAAGGCATTGGCCAGCGCCGGGGCCATGGGCGGCACCATGGTTTCGCCAACGCCACCAATGGCGGCGCCGGAGTTGATGATGGTGGTGGTGACCACCGGCATGTCGCGCATGCGGGCCAGCTTGTAGGTGTCGAAGTTCTTCGAGCCGGCGGAGCCGCCGCTGAAGGTCATGTTGCCCCACATGGCCGAGGACAGGCCCATGACCACGCCGCCCTGTACCTGGGCTTCCACCGAATCCGGGTTCACCGCCAGGCCGCAGTCGATGGCGGCCCACACGTTCAGCACCTTGGGGGTGACCTTGGTGGTGGTGGTGACCACGCCGGTGGTGGCGTTGGTGGTGCTGGTGGTGGTGGTGATCTGCGTGACCTGCAGCACCAGCGCCACGATGCTGCCGAAGCCATCAGACAGCGCCATGCCATAGGCGGTGCCGGCCGGCGGGGTGGTGCTGTAGCCGGCCAGGGCGGCGGCGGCGTTCAGCACCGCCAAGTGGCGCGGCTGGCCGGCCAGCAGTTGGCGACGATAGGCCAAGGGGTCCTTGCCGGCGGCCAGGGCCAGTTCGTCGATGGCGCTTTCCACCGCGAAGCAGTTGTAGGAATGGCCCACCGAGCGCCACCAGCCCACCGGGATGCCGGCGCGGAGCATCTGGTAGTCCACCTTGCGGGCGGCCATGGCATAGACCAGCCCGGAACTGCCCAGCGCGCCATCCAGCGCCGAGATGTCGAGGTTGTTGGCCACCGAACCGGGCCAATGCGCGTCCGACACCGAAGCCGTCACCACGCGGTTGTTCCAGCCCATGATGTCACCATTGGCGTTGATGCCGGCGACGATCTTGGACTGCGCCATGGGGCGGTAGCGGTCGTGGCCGAAGTCTTCCTCACGCGACCAGGTGACCTTGACCGGCTTGCCCATGGCCTTGGCGGTCTTCACCGCATGGGCGATGTAGTCCTGCTCGATCTTGCGGCCAAAGCCGCCGCCCGAGAGGGTGACGTTGACCTTGATGGCGCTGGTGGGCAGGCCAAGGATGGCGGCGGCGGTGCCGGCCACCCAATCCGGCGCCTGGGTCGCTGCCCAGATCTCGCAGCTGGTGGGCGTGACCGAGGCGGTGCAGCTGACCACCTCCATGGCGGCATGCGCCAGGTAGGGGGTGGCATAGCTGAGCGTCAGCGTCTTGGTGGCGCTGGCCATGCTGGTGGTGAGGTTGCCCAGCGTTTCGGCCACCGGCACGCCGGTGGTGGCGGCCATCAGCTTGGTGGCGGCGCTGGTGGCGGCGGAGGAGCTGATGGCGGTGGCGCCGGCCGGCACGGTCCAGGTCACGGCCAGGCTCTTGGCCGCCTTCATGGCGGTGCCGGTGTCAGTGGCAACCACCGCCACGGCGTCGCCCAGGTTGACCACGGCCAGGGTGCCGGCGGGGGCGGCGGGCACGGTGGCCACGGTAGCGCCGAAGACGGTGGCGTTCTTCACCGCGGCGAAGACCATGCCGGGCACGCGCACATCAATGCCGAAAATGGCGGTGCCGTTGACCTTGCTGGGCAGGTCCGGGCGCTTCACCCGGGCGCCGATGTTCTTGTACGGCTTGCCGGCCGAGAGCAGCGTGGGCGCGGTGGCCAGCGGCAGCGGAATGGCGGCGGCGGTGGCGGCCAGCGCGGCATAGGTGAGGCTGAGGCCGGTGGCCGGGTTCAGCACGGTGTTGTTGGGTTGCGCCACCAGCCCGGCGGCGGAACCAAGCCCCCATTGCGTGGCGGCGGCCTGCAGCAGCAGCGTGCGCACGGTGGCGCCGGCCATCAGCATGGGCTGGAACCACAGCCGCACGGTGAAGCTGCCGCCCGTGACCTGGCCGAAGGGGCCGGAATAGGCGGCGCCGAAGGGCGCGGAGGTGGTGCTGAGCTTGGTCCAGTCCAGCGGCAATTCCTCCGAGAGGATTTGCGGCAGGCCGGAGATGATGCCCTGGCCCATCTCGGCGCCGGGGACGATCATGCTGATGCTGTTGTCGGTGTTGATGACGATCCAGGTATTCACCGTGCCGGCCGGGGTGCCGGCGGCCAGCGCCCGGCTGCTGGGCACCACGGAAACACCCAGCGCCAGCCCGCCACCAGCGGCCAGGGCGGTACTGAGGAAGCCACGGCGGCCCAGGCGCACGCGGTTGGCGGCCTCAACGGCGGGTTGCGGCAGGGCGGCGGGAGGGGTGATCTGGTTCATGGTGCTGTCCTCCTCAAACCGCGCCGGACGCGGCCAGGTGAATGGCGGCGCGGACGCGCTGGTAGGTGCCACAGGCGCAGATGTTGGACATGGCGGCATCGATCTGCGCGTCGGTGGGGTTGGGGTTGCCCTTCAGCAACTGCACCGCCTTCAGGATCATGCCCGACTGGCAGTAGCCGCATTGCGGCACCTGCGCCGCTATCCAGGCGCGCTGGACGATATGGGTGCCGGTGGGGGAAAGCCCCTCGATGGTGACGATCTTCGAGCCGGAGGCGTCGGCCACGGTCAGCACGCAGGATTTCTCCGGGCTGCCATCCTTCATCACCGTGCAGGCGCTGCATTCTTCAATGCCGCAGCCATATTTGGTGCCGGTGAGGCCAATGATGTCGCGCAACACCCAGAGCAGCGGCGTGGTGCCGGGCACGTTCACCGTGTAGCTCACACCGTTGACGTTCAGCGTGGTCATTGCCGTCTCCTGCGTTTCGGCCGGCCTTGGGGCCGGGGGCGTTTTTACCGTTAGGTTGCGAAAGTCATGCCCGGCACAACCGGGCTTGCCAACAAGCTTCTGCGGCCCTTGCAGTCACTCTGGCGCGAGCTTTGCCAAAGAGTGAGGCCAGAATTGTCATATTAATACTAGTGAGTTGTACAGAATATTTCAGGTAAAGCTGACAGCAGCATTACGCTCCAGGAAATAACCACAGCGCAAAGCCAGCGGCAGCCAAGGCGGGGCCGAAGGGCATGGCGGTTTCGGCGCGCAAAGGCTGGCCGCGCCAGTGCTGCACCAGGGCGGCGGCCAGGCCCAGTAGCGCCGCCAGCAGCACCAGGTTGGGCAAGGCCTCCAGCCCCAGCCAGGCGCCACAGGCGGCCAGCAGCTTGGCATCGCCCGCGCCCAGGCCGGGGCGGTGGCGCCAGCGCTGGTAGCCCCAGGCCAGCAGGGCAAAGCTGCCATAGCCGAGGATTGCCGCCACCGCGTGGTCAAGCAGCGCCGCGGGGTACAGCCATTGGGTGGCGGCCAGGCCGGCCGGGATCAGCGGCAGGGTGAGTGCGTCGGGCAGGCGCAGGTGGCGCAAGTCTATCCAGGCCAGGGCCAGCAGCGCCCAGCCCATGGCGCAGCCGGCCCAGGCGCGGGCGGGGTCAGCGGCATCCACCGCCACAGCCAGGGCGGCCACGGCCAGGGCGGCCAGTTCCACCGCCGGGTAGAAGGCGCCCAGCGGCGCGTGGCAGGCGCGGCAGCGGCCACGCTGGGCCAGCCAGCTGAGCAGGGGCAGCAACTCCGCCACGCCCAGCCGGTGGCCGCAATGCGGGCAGGCCGAGCGCGCCCACACCACTGGCAGGCCCTGCGGCAGCCGCAGGATGAGCACGCCAAGGAAACTGCCGATGAAGGGCGCCAGCAGCAGCGGCAGCCAGGGGAGTTCGGGCACTTGATGTGGTCGCTTTCGTGCCGGGGCGGGGGCGTGTTACGCCTGAGGCCCCTGATTTGTCACGGTGCCGCATGTTGAGCCCGTTCCGCCGGCGCGAAGCGACCCCGCCGCCCGCCGCCAATGCCGCCGCCTCCCCGGTTGAGGGCCTGGCCACGCTGCTGCTGCGCCAGGGGCTGTGTGACCAGGTGGCGCTGGACCGCGCCCGGCGCGTGGCGGCCGAGACCGGGCAGCGGCTGGATGCGGTGCTGCTGCAACTGGGCCAAGTGACGGAACGCGCTTTGGCCGAGGCCTTCGCCGCGCTGCTGGGCCTGCCGCTGGCCACCCCGGCGGACTACCCCGCAGAGCCGGTGCTGCCGGAGCGTTTGCCGGCGCGGTTTCTGCGCGGCAGCCGGGCGCTGCCGCTGGGCGAGACCGCGGATGGCGCGCTGCTGGTGGCGCTGGCCGACCCGCTGGACCCCTTCGTGGGGCAGGCCATTGCGCTGGCCACCGGGCTGCGGGTGCAGCCGCTGGTGGCGGTTCCGATTGAGCTGGAGGCCGGCTTCGAGCGGCTTTACGCCGACAGCGCCGAGGCTGGTGCCGAAGCCGCACCCGGCGAGGCCGCCAGCGAGGATGACGCCGAGCGGCTGAAGGATTTGGCCAGCGAGGCGCCGGTCATCAGGCTGGTGAACCAGTTGATCCATCGGGCGGTGGAGAGCCGGGCCTCGGATATTCATGTTGAGCCATTCGAGGACCGGCTGCGGGTGCGCTTCCGGCATGATGGCGTGTTGCAGGAAGTGGCCAGCCCGCCGAAGGGTCTGAGCGCGGCGATTGTCTCGCGCATCAAGATCATGGCGCGGTTGGATATTGCCCAGCGGCGCTTGCCACAGGATGGCCGCATCAAGCTGGCGGTGCGCGGGCAGGAGGTGGATTTTCGCGTCTCCACCGTGCCGGCGCTGCATGGCGAGGCGGTGGTGCTGCGCGTGCTGGACCGCACCGCCGTGGCCTTCGACTACGCAACGCTGGGGCTGGCGCCGGCCATTGTTCGGCGGCTGGGCGCGGCGCTGGAACACCCGAATGGCGTGGTGCTGGTGACCGGGCCCACCGGCAGCGGCAAGACCACCACGCTGTACACCGCGCTGCTGGGGCTGAACCAGGTGACGCGCAAGGTAATCACCATCGAGGACCCGGTGGAATACCAGCTGGCCGGGATCAACCAGATTCAGGTGCGGCCGCAGATCGGGCTGGATTTCGCCGCGCTGCTGCGGGCCATTCTGCGCCAGGATCCGGATGTGATCATGGTGGGTGAAATCCGCGATGTGGAGACGGCACGGATTGCGGCGCAGGCGGCGCTGACCGGGCATTTGGTGCTTTCCACCGTGCATACCAACTCGGCGGCGGCGACGATAACGCGGCTGCGCGACATGGGGCTGGAGGATTACCTGCTGGCTTCCGTGCTGCGCGGCGTGCTGGCGCAGCGGCTGGTGCGGCGGCTATGCGTGGCCTGCCGCCGGGCGGAAGTGGCGCCGCCGGCGCTGGTGGCGCATTACCGGCTGGCGGAACGCGCGGCGGGGCAGCCGGTGCGGTTCTGGCATGCGGTGGGCTGCGCGCAGTGCCGCAACACCGGCTATCGGGGCCGCATGGCCATTGCCGAGTTTCTGCAGCCGGATGCGGCGCTGGAGCGGCTGGTTTTCGCCCGCGCCGAGGAAGCCGAGATTGAGCGCGCCGCCCTGGCCGCCGGCATGGTGCCGATGCTGGAAGCCGGGCTGGATGCGGTGTTGGCGGGGGAAACCTCGCTGGAAGAAGTGCTGCGGATTACCCGCGCCGAGCCGGTGTGATGCCGAGCTTTCGGTTTGAGGCGATTGAGCCGGATGGCCGCCGCCGCCAGGGGGTGATGGAAGCGCCGAGCCAGGCCGCGGTGCTGGACAGGCTGCGCCAGGCCGGCAGCCTGCCGGTGCGGGCCGAACCCAGCAGCGGGCCGGTGGCGGAAGTGGCGGCGAGTGGCCAGGGACCGCGACTGAAGCCGCAGGAAGTGGCGGAGCTGGTGCGCGAGTTGGCGGTGATGCTGGTGGCGCGGCAGGACCTGGACCCGGCGCTGCGCTTTTTGGCCGAAGCCGCGCCCAACAAGCGTGTGGCCGCCGTGCTGGCCGATGTGCGGGCGCAGGTGCGCGATGGCAGCGCCTTGGCCGAAGCGCTGGCGCGGCATCCCGCGAGTTTTCCGCCCGGGCATGTGGGGCTGGTGCGGGCCGGCGAGGCCACGGGCCGGCTGCC
>CANFIE010000258.1 GCA_947446625.1 Acetobacteraceae bacterium
AGGGTCTGGCGGGACCATGAGGGTGAGGAAGTGCCAGAGCTGGCCGAGGCCGGCGATGAAGCGGTTGGGCATGAGCTCCAGCCGCCAGACCGCCAGGGCCAACAGCGCCAGGGTACTGAGCACGAGCAGGACGGCCATGCTGCGGCCGAGGGTGATGCGGCGGAACTGCGCCGGGTAGCGCTGGCGCAGGGCGGCGAGGTCGGCGGTGTTCATGTGCGGGCCAGAAGGCGGCGGCGGAGCCAGCCGGTGAGAGTATCGATGATGACGACGGTGAGGATGATGATGACCAGCAGGGCGGCGACGTCGTTGTAGTAGAACTTGCGGATGGCCTCCAGAAGCTCCTGCCCGATGCCGCCGGCGCCGACGAAGCCGAGCACGGCGGCGCCGCGGACATTCATCTCGAACCGCAGCAGGCCGTAGCTGAGGAAGCCGGGCAGGATTTGCGGCAGCACGGCGAAGCGCACCATGCCAAGCCAGCTGGCGCCCGAAGCGGTGGCGCCTTCGACCGGCTTCATGTCGATATTCTCGACCGTTTCGGCCAGTTGCTTGCCGAGCGCGCCCAGGGTGTGGATGCCGAGCGCGAGCACGCCGGCCAGCGGGCCCAGGCCGAAGGCGAGCACGAAGAGCAGGGCGAAGACCATTTCCGGCACGGTGCGGCAGACTTCCGCCATACGCTTGACCAGGAAGCGCAGCCAGGCGCTGCGCACCAGATTGTGGGCGCCGAGGACCGCGATGCAGCCGCCGCCGAGCGCGCCGAACAGCGTGCCGACATAGGCCATGAGCAAGGTATCACCGAGCAGGATGAGCCAGTGCTTCCAGCCCCAGAGCCATTCGACCGGATTGGTCCAGACCGGACCGGAACCGTCCTCCAGCATAGCGAGGCGGGTGAAGTAGCTGAGGAAGCGGTGGAAGTTGCTGGCGAGGCGCAGGAGATCCGCCTCGACGAACCAGCCGCTGAGCGCGACCGCTGCCGCCAGTGCGAGCAGGAACAGCAGCACCCGCCAGCGCCGCGCCCGGATAGCCCGGGCGTGGTTGGCCAGCAAGGGCGCCAGCTGTGCCGGCGGCAGCAGTGGCAGGGCCAGGCTCATGGGACTTCAGCCGCGCTGGCGACGCAGGCCATCAACGAAACGGTTGAGTTCGATGATGGGGTCGTAGGCTGCGTTGGTGACGGCTTCCCAGGGCTTCTGCTTGCCGTCGGTCATGCGGGTGAAGGCGGCGGCTTCGCGCTGCGGGAAGGCCAGGATGGCCTGACGGATGGCGGTGCGCAGCTCGGCCGGCAGGGTGCTGAGCATGGCGATGGGGGAGTTCACGATCTGGTCGGACTTGAAGACGATGCGATAGTCGGCGTACTTCGCCATGCCCTTGCGCTCCATGCGCATCAGGTTGCTTTCGGCTTCGTCGTTCCACCAGTTGGCGGCCATGTCGACCGTGCCCTGCTGCAGCGCGATGATCGCGTTCTCGTGGCTGCCGGTATAGACCACGCGGCCGAAGAATTGCTCGGGGTTGATGCCCATTTTGTTCAGCGCGAAGCGCGGCACGTTGTTGCCGCTGGTGCTGTTGGGGTCGACCAGGCCGAGGTTCTTGCCGCGCAGGTCCTGCACCGTGTGGAAGGCTCTGTCCTTCTTCACGTAGAACACCGAGTAGTAGCCCTTGGTGCCGTCCTCGTTCACTTCGATGGCGACGGCTTCGACCTGGGCGCCGGTCATCAGCGCGCGGGCATAGGCCGAGGGGCCGTAATAGCCGATGTGGATGTTGCCGGCGCGCTGGCCTTCGATGACGGCGGCGTAGTCATTCGCCACGCGGAGTGTGACCTTGGTGCCGAGCGCGTTGGTCAGGTAGGTGATGAACGGGGCGTAGCGGTCATTCACGCCTGAGGCGTTTTCCGCCGGGATCACCGCGAAGGTGAGTTCCGGGAAGCTGCTGCGCCAGGACTGGGCGATGGCGACGCTGGGCAGCAGCAGGGGCGCGGCCAACAGGCCACGGCGGGACATCGTCATGGGGGCTCTCCGGTTTAGGGGAAATCAGGCGGCGGCGACGGCGTAGCCGTCGGGCATGGTGGATGCTTCATCGGCCGGGGCCAGCACGTCACGCGCCTCGGTGCCGTAGAGCTCGCGGGCGGCATTGGCGGTGAGGGCGGCGGGCACGTCGTCGAACACGATGCGGCCATGGGCCAGGCCGACCAGGCGGGTGCAGTAGCGGCGCGCGAGGTCGAGCGAGTGCAGGTTGCAGAGCACGGTGATGTTGTAGCGCTGGTTGATGCCGGCGAGGGCCTGCATCACCACCTCGGCATTGCGCGGGTCGAGCGAGGCGACGGGTTCGTCGGCCAGGATGATGTCGGGCTCCTGCAGCAGGGCGCGGGCGATGGCGACGCGCTGCTGCTGGCCGCCGGAAAGCTGGCCGGCGGGTTGCGCCGCCATTTGGCCCATGCCGAATTGTTCCAGCGCCGAGAGCGCCATGGCGCGGTCCGCGCTGGGCCAGAGGCGCAGCAGGGCTCGCCAGGCGGGGACGTGGTTGAGGCGGCCGACCAGCGCGTTGGTGAGGACATCCAGCCGCGGCGAGAGGTTGAACTGCTGGAACACCATGGCGCAGCTGGCGCGCCAGGCGCGGAGTTCGGCGCCGCGCAGGGCGGTGATGTCTCGGCCTTGCCAGAGAATGCGGCCGGCAGTGGGTTCCTGCAGGCGATTCAGCATACGCAGCAGGGTGGACTTGCCGGCGCCGGAGCGACCGATGATGCCGACGAACTGGCCACGCTCGATGCGCAGGTTGAGGCCATCAACCGCCGTGACGCGGCCGAAGGAACGCGTCAGGCCCTCGATCTCCAGCATTGGCTCACCCGTTTGTAAACGGCGGTTGCCTAGCCCGGTTGTCTTGCAGCGCGATGATGAAGCGGTGACAGAAATATGACGGATGCGCTGGCATGGCCTGGGTGGGGGACTTGCGCAGGGTGATATATCAGGCATGCTGATTCGCATGAGGTGCCGCAAAGGTGCCCGGCTTGGGGAAGGAAACGGGGCGCCATGGCGGAGCTCTCGGAGCGGCAGCTTGCGCTGAAGAACGCGTTCACCACGGCGCGTGGCTATTGGAGCCCGACCTGGGACCAGGTGCTGGCGTTGGATCCCGATTTTTTCGAAGCCTACATGAACTTCTCGGCGGTGCCGTGGCGGCATGGCGTGCTGGCGCCGAAGGTGAAGGAATTCCTCTACATCGCCATTGATGCCTCGACGACGCATCTGCATGCCTCCGGCACCCGCGTGCATATGAAGAATGCGCTGGGCTATGGCGCGACGCAGCAGGAGATCATGGAGGTGCTGCAGCTCATCTCCGTGCTGGGCGTGCACAGCATGACGCATGGCGTGCCGATATTGGTGGAGGAGATGACCGCCGCCGGGCGGGGTGCCGAGTTGCCGAAGCCGGGCGATGGTGGTGAGCGCGAGGCGCGGCTGAAGGCCGAGTTCGTGGCGGCACGGGGCTATTGGTCTGCGCTGTGGGACAATGTGCTGGCGCTCTCGCCCGAGTTCTTTGAGGCGTATCTGCGGTTTTCCTCGGTGCCCTGGCAGCATGGCCGGCTGGAGCCGAAGGTGAAGGAGTTCATCTACATCGCCATCGATGCCGCGACGACGCATCTGTATGCGCCGGGCACGCGGATTCATATCCGCAATGCGCTGGGCTATGGCGCGACGCGGCAGGAGATCATGGAAGTATTCGAGCTGATCTCGGTACTGGGGATTCACAGCACCACGCATGGCGTGCCGATTTTGATGGAAGAATTGCGCGCGGCCGGCCAGGCCTGACGACGCGACAACGGGGAGGAAATACGCATGAACATCAGCCGCAGGACATTGGCGCTGGGCGCCACGATGCTGGCCTTGCCGGGACTGGCGCGGGCGCAGTCGGGGACGATCAAGCTGGGCTTTACCGCCGCGCTGACCGGGCCGTTCAATGAGTTTGGCGAGGGCATTCATCGCGGCGCGCAGATTGCGGTGGAGGAGTGCAACAAGGCGGGTGGCATTCGCGGCCGCCAGGTGGAACTGGCCGAGGTGCTGGATGACCAGCTGGTGCCCGACCGCGCCGTGCAGAATCTGCGGCGGATTTTGGACAACCGCGAGATTGTCGGGCTGATGTGCCCCTCGGGTTCCGGGCCGACGCTGGCGATTGCCGATATGGTGCAGGCCGATGGGCGGCCGATCATCAACCCGCAGGCGCAGACGCCGGCGATTGTGTATCCGAACGGGCTGGACAAGCCGCCGCGGCCGAACCTGTTTTCGATTTCCATCAGCAATACGGTGGAATCGGAGAAGCTGGCGGCGGCGCTGGCGCAGTACAGCCGGATTGGCATTGTGCATGAGAGCACCGGCTATGGCGTGACCGGGGCCGAGCTGGTGCGGCAGGAGATTGTGAGGCGCAAGCCGGGCGCGCGGGTGACGGTGGAGAGCTACAACCAGCGGGCGCAGGACATGACGGCGCAACTGGTGCGGGTGCAGCGCGGCGGGGCGGAAGCCATGCTGGTGATTGGGCTGGGCGCCGATTTCGCGGTGATAAGGCGCAACATGAGCCGGCTGAACATGAACCTGGCGCTGTTTGGCGCGGCGGGTGCAGTGACGGTGCCCTACATTGAAGGCGCGGGCGATTTGGTGGCGGGCACCCGGGCGGTGAACCATGCCGCCTTTGGTCGGCGGCCGATGCATGGCGCGGCGCGGAAATTCGCCGACCTGTACCGCGCCAAATTCGGCACCGACCGCTGGTATGGCAGCGATGCGGCGAATCCGCTGATCTCGTTGGCCGGCACCGTGGCGGCTGGGTATGACTGCATCAACCTGCTGCTGGATGCGGTGCGCCGGGCCGGTTCCACCACCGCCGCCGACATGGTGCGGGCGCTGGACCAGACCAAGGATTATGAGGGCGCGACGATTCAGAAGATCAGCTTTACGCCGCAGAACCATGTGGCGCTGAAGCTGGAGGATCTGGGCACCTACGAGATGCTGAAGCGCGGTGACCGCGTGGTGCTGGAGCTGCGCGATTAGGCGATGGATGACTTCTTCTTCTCCCTGCTGCTGGCCGGGATCAGCGTTGGCGCGGTGTATGCGCTGATTGCGCTGGGGCTGAACATGACGTTCTGGACCACACGGACGATGAATTTCGGCCAAGGGTCCTTGATGATGCTGTGCGCCATGCTGACCGTGTTCCTCTCCACCCAGGGGGTGGTGATGGTGCTGGCGGTGCTCGGCGCGCTGGCGGTGGTGGCGGCGCTGGGCATGTTCATTGAGCATTGGACGGTAAGGCCGGCGCTGAAGGCCAGCGGCGGGAGCATGGGGTGGGTGGTTTCCACCCTGGGCTTTGGTATTTTCCTGCAGGGCCTGGCGGCGAAGTATTTTGGCAGCCAGGCGGTGGCGTTTCCCGATGTGATCTTCACCGCGCAGGATTTCGTGACGCTGTTTGGGCAGTACGTGTCTCTGCAATACCTGGTGGTGCTGGTGGTGGCGGTGGCGCTGATTCTGGCGCTGGAGCTGTTTGTGCGGAAGACCATGCTGGGCCAGGCGGTGCATGCGGTTTCGCTGGACCCGGAATTGGCGCTGGTGCAGGGCATGCCGGTGCGGCTGATTATTCTCGGCTCCTTTGTCATGTCCTCGGTGTTGGCGGGTGTGGCGGGGGTGCTGATTGCGCAGATCGGCGGTACGGTGGACCCGGCCTTTGGCTTTGACCTGGTCTTGCTGGGCTTTGTGGCGGCGGTGCTGGGCGGCATGGGCAGTTCCATGGGCGCGCTGGCCGGCGGGTTGCTGGTGGGCGTGATCAGCAAGCTGGTGGGGGGCTATGTTTCTACCGCGGCGGAGCATGGCATTGCCTTTGCGCTGCTGATGCTGGCGCTGGCGCTGCGGCCGCAGGGGTTGTTCGGCAAGCCGGAGGTGAGCAAGGCATGAGCGCCCCGGCGACGATGATGGGCCGGGCGCGGGCCGGGCTGAGCGCGCTGGTGGGCGATTGGCGCGTGCAATTGG
>CANFIE010000259.1 GCA_947446625.1 Acetobacteraceae bacterium
CCCTTCGCCGCGCAGCACCAGCAGCCTGGTGCCATCCGCCCGCACGGCGTCCAGCGCCGCATCCAGCGCCGCCACCAGCGCCGGAGAGAGCGCGTTGCCCTTCCCCGGCACATTCAGCCGCAGCGTGGTGGTATCGCCCTCACGCGCAACCAGCAGCGTCACAGCTTGTGCGCCACACCGGCCACCACGCGGTCCACAAACTCCTCGGCCATGCCGATATAGCTGTGCGGGTCCAGCATGGCGTCAATCTCCTCGGGAGTCAGCGCCGCCGCCACGGTGTTGTTGGCCAGCAGCGCATCACGCAGCGGCTGGCCATGCTCAAAGGCGTGCATGCAGATCTCGTAGACCATCTCATGCGCCTCCTGCTTGCCGAACTTCTTGCCCAACTTGAACATGACAGGCTCGCTCATCAGCAGCCCGTCCAGCGCCCACAGGTTGCGCTCCATCTTGTCGGCCCGCACGGTCAGCCCGCGCAGCACCGCGCCGCCCTTCACCACCGCCGCATGCGTCATGCACATCAACCGGCTGGTGAACTCGCGCTCGCTCTGCAGCACCACCTTGTCGCGCTCATGGTCGGCCATCACGCATTCCACCGCCTGCGGCACAATGGCGCGCACCGCACGGGCTAGGGCAATAATCCCCTCACAGGCCGGCGGGTTGCGCTTATGCGGCATGGTGCTGCTGCCCACCTTGCCCGGGCTGAAAGGCTCCTCCAACTCGGAAAACTCGGTCTTCTGCAAGCTGTAGATCTCATGCGCAATCCGCCCCACGGTCGCGGTGCAAATCGCCAGCGTGCAGGCCAGTTCGGCCATGATGTCGCGCGCCGTGTGCCAAGTGATCAGCGTCTCGCCCAGGCCCAGCTCGGCGAACAACCCGCGCTGCACCGCATCGCCCTGCTCACCCAGCGCCGCCAGGGTGCCAATGGCCCCCGCGAAGCTGCCCACCAGAAACCGCCCGCGCAATTCCCTCAACCGGTCCATGTTGCGGGCAATCTCGGCGGCCCAGCCGGCGGCCTTGAAGCCGAAGGTGATCGGCAGCGCCTGCTGGCCATGGCTGCGCCCGGCCATGGTGGTGCTGCGGTGCTTCTGCGCCAGCGCACTGGCCGCCGCCAGCAGCGCCTTCATCGCGGCGTCAATCTCGTCCAGCCCCTCGCGCACCTGCAACACCACGCCAGTGTCCATGATGTCCTGCGTCGTGGCGCCGTAGTGGATGTATTCGGCGGCATCGCCCGGCGGGCACACCTTCTGCACCGCGCGCAGCAGCGGCACGATGGGATGGCTGGTGCGATCCATCTCCAGCTTCATCGCATCCAGGTCCAGCAGTTCAACCTTGCAATGCGCGATGATCACTTCCGCCGCCGCCGCCGGAATCACCCCCAGCCGCGCCTGCACCTTGGCCAGTGCCGCTTCCACGTCCAGCCACTTCTGCACGCAGTTTTCGTCGGAAAAAATCTCGCGCATGCGCGGCGTGCTGAATTGGTCGCGGAACAGCCGGCTGTCGCTGACGTAGGTACCCATGAAACGCATCCTCGGTTTTCTGGCGCCGAGGGTGCAGCGCCGCGCCGCGCTAGGCAATGCCCTCCGCCGCCGCTTCCACCCGCAAACACGCATCCAGCGCCCGCAGCCCCACCGCCGCATCGGCCTCCACCGGGGCGCCCGTGGTCACGCTGGCCACAAATGCCGCGTGCTCGGCCTCCAGGCTGTCATGGTCCGTCCAGCTGGCGCTTTCGCGGCCCCAGCCGGGCATATCGGCGGCCGGCTCAGCCCCGCCGGGGCGCAGCACCTCCAGGCTGCGGGCCAGAAAATCCACCCGCATCTCGCCCTGTTCGCCCAGCAGCCGCAGCCGCCGTTCCAGCCCCACTGAAATCCGGCTGGCCGTCACCGTGGCTCGGGCGCCATTGGCAAAGCCAAGCTGCGCCACGCAGAAATCCAGCTTGTCGCTCATCACCCGCCGGCCCACCGCCTGCACGCTGGCCAAGGGAGCGCCCGCCAAATCCAGCACCAGGTCAAGGTCATGCACCATCAGGTCCATCACCACGCTCACATCCAGGCTGCGCGGCCGAAACGGCGCCACCCGGGTGGCTTCCAGCGCCAGCGGCACCCGGCCGGCGGCTGCGGCCTTCACCGCCCGCAGCGCGGCGGAATACCGCTCGATATGCCCCACCTGCAGCACCAGTCCGCGCGCCCGGGCCTCGGCGGCCAGTTCCTGGGCCTGCTCCAGCGTGGTGGCCATGGGCTTTTCCACAAACAAATGCCGCCCGGCCCGCAGCACCGCCAGCCCCAGCGCATGGTGATACGCCGTCGGCGCCGTCACCAAAACCGCGTCGCTGGCCGCAATCACCCCGGCGGCATCCAGCGCCGGCACGCCGGTCTCGGCCGCCACCGTCGCCGCCCGTTCCGGGTTGGCATCATGCAGCGCCACCAGGCAACCCCGCGCCTGCATTTTCAGCGCATGGAACCGGCCGAAATGCCCAACACCCAGCACGCCAATACGCGGTAGCATCAAATAATCCCCCAAACCCAGCCCGGCGGCGCTGTAGCACTGCCCCGCCAGGGTTGCATCCCTTCCCCTGCGCCGTCATGTTCCGCCCGCCATTACCCGGGGGGCCGTCCCCGGCCAGGGATTCTTTGCCTCCATGCTGTATTTCGTGCGCTGGAAAACCTACGCCATCCTGGGCGTCTGCCTGCTCGGCATTCTGCTGAGCCTGCCCAACCTGTTTCCACGCTCCGAGATGCCCTCCTGGGTCCGCCAGCTCTCGCTGGGGCTGGACCTGCGCGGCGGCAGCTACCTGCTGCTGGAGGTTGACCTGGCCGCCGTGGTGCGGGAACGCCTGGAAGGCCTGGCCGACACGGCCCGCACCAAGCTGCGCACCGCCAATATCGGCTATGTGAACCTGGCGTCGGACCCCGCCAATCGCCGCGTCAGCTTCCGCGTGCGTGACACCGCCCAGGCCGAGACCGCCGCCCGCGCCATGCGCGAACTGGCCAATGGCATCCCCACCAGCGCCGGCACCACCACGCCGGACCTGGAAGTCACCGTCACGCCCGAAGGCCTCGTCGTCACCACCATCACGGAAGTGGGGCTGCGCGCCAAGGCCAGCGGCGCGGTGGAGCAATCCATTGAAATCGTCCGCCGCCGTATCGACCAGACCGGCGTATCCGAGGCGCTGATCGCCCGCCAGGGCCAGAACCGCATTCTGGTGCAGTTGCCCGGCGTGGAAGACCCCAACCGCATCAAGCAGTTGCTGGGCAAAACCGCGCGCATGACCTTCCATTTGCTGGACGAGAGCGCCAACACCGCCGCCGCCACCCCGCCGCCCGGCGTCATGTTCCTGCCCGGCGACCGCGACGCGCAAACCCGCTACGCCGTGCGCCGCCGCGTGGAAGTGGACGGCGCCAACCTCACCGACGCCCGCGCCGGCCAGGACAGCCGCAACGCCGAATGGGTGGTGAACTTCGCGTTTGACAGCGTCGGCACCCGCCGCTTCGCCGAAGTCACCCGGGCGAACACGGGCCGCCCCTTCGCCATCGTGCTGGACGAAAAGGTCATCACCGCCCCCAACATCCGCGAGCCCATCACCGGCGGCCGTGGCCAGATCAGCGGCAGCTTCAACGCCGCCAGCGCCAATGACCTTGCCGTGCTGCTGCGCGCCGGCGCGCTGCCCGCGCCGCTGACCGTGGTGGAGGAACGCAGCGTCGGGCCGGAACTCGGCGCCGATGCCATCCGCGCCGGCGTGCTCTCGCTGGCGGCCGGTGCGCTGTTCGTCTTCCTCTACATGGGGCTGGCCTATGGCCTGTTCGGCTGGCTGGCCGATGTGGCGCTGTTCTTCAACATCGTGCTGCTCATCGCCGCCTCCTCGCTGCTGGAAGCCACGCTGACCCTGCCCGGCATCGCCGGTATCGTGCTCACGCTCGGCACCGCGCTCGACGCCAACATCCTCATCAATGAACGCATCCGCGAGGAAGTGAAGAACGGCCGCACGCCCATCAGCGCGCTGGAAGCCGGCTTCACCAAGGCCTCTGGCACCATCATGGATTCGAACCTGACGAACCTGATCGCCATGGCCTGCCTCTACGGCTTCGGCTCCGGCCCGGTGAAGGGTTTCGCCGTCACGGTCGCCATCGGCACCGTGGTGCAGATGTGGACCGCCACCACCCTGGTGCGCCTGTTCGTTTCCTGGTGGTACCGCTGGAAGCGCCCCACCGCCCTGCCCGTCTTCATCGACGGCAAGTCGCTGAAGCAGCGCCTGGCCCGCCCCTGGCTGCGCCTGGTGCCGGATGACACCCGCTTTCCCTTCATGAATGGCCGCTTCGCCGGGCTTATCGTCTCGGCGGTGCTCTCCACTGGCTCGCTGGTGCTGGCCTATTACCCCGGGCTGGAAAAGGGCATCGACTTCAAAGGCGGCATCCTGATGGAAGTCCGCACCCAAGGGCCGGCCGACCTCGGCGCCATGCGTTCCGCCGTCTCCGGCCTCAACCTGGGTGAAGCCGGGCTGCAACAGTTTGGCGAAGCCAACAGCGTCATGATCCGCCTGCCCACCCAGGGCGCCGAGGCCGAGACGCAAGTGGCGGTCAACCGCGTCCGCACCGCGCTGGAACAGGTGGCCCCCGGCAGCCGCATTGTGCGCACTGACGCCGTGGGCAACCGCGTCTCCGACGAGTTGTTCACCGGCGGCCTCATTGCGCTCGGCATCTCGCTCGGCGCCATGCTGCTCTACATCTGGTTCCGGTTTGAATGGCAATTCGCCTTCGGCGCCATCACCACCCTCATCCTCGATACCACCAAGGTGGTCGGCTTCCTCGCCGTCACCCGTATCGAGTTCAGCCTCACCACTGTCGCCGCCATCCTCACCATCATCGGCTTCTCGGCGAATGACAAAGTGGTGGTCTATGACCGCATGCGCGAGAACCTGCGCAAGTACAAAACCATGCCCCTGCGTGAACTGATCGACCGCAGCATCAACGAAACCCTGAACCGCACCCTCGGCACAAGCATGACGCTGCTGCTCGCCGCCCTGCCGCTGGCGCTGTTCGGCGGAGACGCGCTCTCGGGTTTCGCCTGGTGCATGCTGTTCGGCATCGTGGTCAGCGCCAGCTCCTCCATCTTCATCGCCGCGCCCATCCTGCTGTTCCTGGGTGAGAATCGGCTGCGCCGGGGCGAGCCGGTGACCACCGGGCCGAAGGGCGCGCCTGTAGCCTGAAGGCAAGGGTCGTTTTGATTTAGCTCTGATCACGGTATCGCGACCACAAGGCGGCATTTTGCTGCCTTGTCCGCGATGAATCACAGCAGCGTCAAAAGCTTAAAATAGTCTGTTGCCATAGCGACTCATCGCCTTGTGTAAATTAGTGAAGTTTCTGTTCAAAACCTTGACGTTTGGCGCGATTGCCAAGCCATGAGACAATGTGAATAGATTGGACGTATGCCGATAATCGGCCCTTTCTGCCGTAATTGTTGCTTTTCCTTGGGATGAATTGGCGTGGAGTTCGACCTAGCCACAGGCGCCCGGCGCACCGCGAATGAGCCCCGCTACCGGGCCGCTCCCGAGCATGTGCTGGTGTTGGCACGAGACCCATTGGTCATCGCCGCCGCTGCCGCCGCGGTGGGTCAACGCCATGGCGACGCCCTCACCTTCACCCGCTCCGGCCCCGAAGCCCTGGCCCGTCTCGCCGGCCCTGGCGCCGGCCCGCATCATCTGGTTGCAGACCCTGCCGCCGCGGGCGCAAGCTGGCCGCATCTTTTGGCCACCCTGGCAGACCCCAGTGCCCGCACCTCGCTCGTCGTCGTCTCGGCCCAGCCCGGCAACCTGCCGCAGGCCATGGCTGCCCTGCCGGCGGAACCCGCCCTGCTGGCCCACGCCATGAACGGCAAGCGCCCCGGTCCCGCCGGCCTGCCTCATAGCGCCGCCGCCGAACTTGCCGCCGGCCTCAGCCGGGGTGAGATTGTGGTGCGCTTC
>CANFIE010000260.1 GCA_947446625.1 Acetobacteraceae bacterium
CCCGGATTGGCCCGCGCCCAGGCCAGGAAGCCCGCCACGTCGCGCAGCGGCGAGGCCGCCGGCACCACCATCAGCAGCGGCGTCACCGAAGGGATGGCCACCGCCACCACGCTGCGCAGCGGGTCGTAGGGTGGGTTGGGCAGCATTTGCGGCACAATGGTCAGCGGGCCGCTGGCATTCAGCGTCAACGTATAGCCATCGGCGGGGGCGCGGGCACCGGCCTCGGTGCCGATAACGCCGCTGGCGCCGGCCCGGTTTTCCACCGTAACCGTTTGGCCCAGCGTGGTTTGCAGGTGCTGCGCCAGCACCCGGGCCAGGGCGTCGGTGCCGCCACCGGGTGGGAAGGGCACGATCATCCGAATGGCGCGCTCCGGCCATTCCGCCCGGGCGGGGGCCACCAGGGCGGCCAGGCTGGCCAAGGCAAGCAGCAAGCGACGCATGCGAAACCCTCCGTCTCGCGACCATCCTGCCGCCGGTGGCCCCTGGGGTAAAGCAGGGCCTGCCTATTCGGCAGTTATTCCCGCCTCGCGGATAACCCTGGCCCAGCGCGCCCGCTCGCCATTCACCAGCCCGGCGAATTGCTCGGCCGGGCCGCCCTTGGGTTCCAACTCCTGCCGCGCCAGCACCTGTTTCACGCCGGGCTCCTCCAGCATGGCGTTCAGCTCGGCATTCAGCCGCAGCACGGCAGCGGCCGACATGCCCGCCGGCCCCAGCAGGCCGAACCACACTTCCATCTCCAGCCCGGGGAAGCCGGCCTCGGCCATGGTGGGCACTTGCGGCGCCTGGGTGCTGCGGCGTTCCTGTGCCACGGCCAGCAGCCGCACCCGGCCATCGGCGGCCAGCGGCACAGCGGCGTTCACCGGCACGAACATGGCCGCCACCCGCCCGGCGGAAAGGTCCGGCAGGGCGCCGGCACTGCCGCGATAGGGCACGTGGTTGGCCTGGGTGCCGGTGCGCTGGGCAAACAGCGCCATGGCCAGATGTTGCGGGCTGCCCACGCCGGGCGAGCCATAATCCACCCCGCCCGGCCTGGCGCGCAGCAGGGCGACGAAGCCCGCCACATCCTGCGCCGGCACATCGGTGTGCACGCACAGCGCCATGCCCACGCTGGCCAGGTGGATGATGGGCGCGAAGTCGCTCACCGGGTCATAGGGCAGGCTGGGCAGCAGGCTGGGGGTGGTGACGAAGGTGTTGGTGGTGACCAGCAGGGTATGGCCATCACCATGCGCCCGGGCCACTGCCTGGGTGGCGATAACCCCGCTGCCGCCCACGCGATTCTCCACCGCCGCCGGCATGTTGCGGCTGCGGCGCAGATGCTCGGCGGTCAGCCGCGCCAGGGTATCAATGCTGGTGCCGGGCGAGAACGGCACCAGGATGGTCACCGCCCGGTCCTGCGCCCGTGCTATGGCGGGCACGGCCAAGGCGGCGGCAAGCAGCCCGCGCCGCCTCATGGCGCGAAGTGCGGGTGTTCCACCGCATCCACCAGCACGAAGGCGATGCGGCAGGTTTCGGTGCCGCGGTTGACCCAGGCGTGGTTGGTGGCCTGCTGCACCATCACATCGCCGGCCTTCATGTGCACTTCGCTGTCATCCAGCAGCATGTCGATCTCGCCGCTCAGCACCAGGGCGTAGTCCACGCTTTTGGTCCGGTGCATGAAGGCGTGGCGGGCGCCCTCGGCGTGGCTGGCATCCTTCAGCCCCATGGCTTTCAGCATCGCCTCGCGGTCATGCACCTTGCCGCCCTCGGGCGGAAAATCCACCACGCGGAAAATGGTGCCATTCGCCGGTGGGGCGGTGCCGATCTCGCGCGCCGCACGGTCGGTGCCGGTGTTGATGTTGGCCGGGCTTTCATCGGTCACCCAGACCAGATGGCTGACAAAGCCGCCCACCGGCCGCACCTTCACGTTGGGGGTTGGGCTGTCCTGCAGCACCACCGCCTTTCCGTTGGCGTCATGCCCCGTGACAATGCGGCGAATTCCCAATGGCGTCGGTCCGGACATCTGCAGCCTCCCTGTTGCGGCAAAGGTTGGCAGTTTCGCGCCCAGCGGCCAAGCTTGCCGCAACAATAAATCAGGGAGGCTCCATCATGCCCACCAAACGCGGCCTGCTTGCCAGCCTGCTGGCGCTGCCGGCGCTGGCCCAACCGGCGGCGAACCCCTGGCTGCCCAGCCGCAGCATTCGGCTGGTGGTGCCGTTTCCGCCCGGTGGGGTGATAGACCTGCTGGCCCGTCTGCTGGCCGAGGCCCTGCCGCCCAAGCTGGGCCAGGCCGTGGTGGTGGAAAACCTGCCTGGTGCCGGCACCATTGTGGGCGCCCAGGCGGTGCAGCGGGCGGCGCCCGATGGCCATACCTGGCTGATGCCCACCTCCACCACCTTCGCCGTGGTACCCAGCCTGCACCGCACCCCGCCCTTCAACCCGGCGCGGGACTTCACCGCCATCAGCCTGCTGGCCGCCACCACCTTCGCCCTGGTGGTGCGCAGCGGAGACGGCCCGAAGACGCTGCCGGAGTTCATCGCCCGGGCCAAGGCCGCCGCCGGGCGCACCAGCTTCGGCACCTCCGGCCCCGGCACGCCGCACCATGTGGGGTTTGAGCTGTTCAAGCAGCGCGCCGGCTTCGAGGCGACGCATGTGCCCTATCGCGGTGCGGCGGCGGCGGTGACGGATTTGCTCGGCGGGCGGATTGACGTGATGATCGCCGACCTCCCGCCAGCCATCGAGCATATCCGCGCCGGCACGCTGCGCCCGCTGGCGGTGACCAACCGCGAGCGGCTGAAGGTGCTGCCCGAGGTGGCGACGCTGATCGAGCAGGGGTTTCCGGGCTGCGAGGCGCCGGGCTGGGTGGGGCTGGCGGCGCCGGCCGGGCTGCCGGAGCCGGTGGCGCAGTCGCTCGCCGGCACCATTCTGGCGACGCTGCGGGAGCCAGCCTGGCTGGCGCGGGTGGAGGCGCTGGCGCTGCTGCCGGACTTCCGCGACCACGCCGCCTTCAGCCGCTACATCCCCGAGGAGATTGCCCGCTGGGCGCCGGTCATCCACGCTTCTGGCGCGCGGGCCGATTAGAGTAATATCCGTTCTGATGGAATCATCAGAACGGATATTTTGCTCTAGTTTCAAATGGTTATAGAGTACGAAATGCGCCCATCAGGGCGCATAGTACGCTAAATCGGCTCACCGGCAGGCGAGGATCCGCACGTCGTACACCGGGTGTTCCAGCATGTTCGCCGCCGGGGCATTGGCGAACATCCAGCCGCGGAACACGCTGCGGCGCTCGGGCGGTTGCCGGCTGTCGGCAATCTCCATCCAGGCCAGGGCGTCGGGCACCTCGTCGGCCGGGCGGGCGTTGCAGGTGCGCACGGTAATGCTGAGCGTGCCGAAATTGGCTGGCTGGTTCAGCCCGGTGCGCAGCACGGAAACCCGCGCCGTCACCTTGTCCAGCACCTGCACCTCGGCCTGGGATTTCGGCTGCCATTCGCCGGCCTGGGCAAATGCCAGGGCTGGGGCCAGCAGCGCGGCCAGCAGCAACAGCACCCTCATGCCTTCACCCGGGGGCTGGGCAGGCTCGCCACCAGATCATTCAGTATCTGCCGCATCGCGGCCTCATCCACGCCCATCAGCACCGCATCCTCAAAGGCATCGCGCAGCACCTGCGCCGCCTCGGCGTGGTTCTCCGCCAGCATTTTGAGTTTTTCACGGCAGGAAAGCGGCTGGCCATCGCGCCCCGGCCAGTTGGCGGGGGGTTCCATGCTCATCGGGCGGGCGGCGCCGGGCTGGGCGCGGCGGGGGCCGGGGCGGCTTGCGGCTGGCTGGTATTCATTTGCGTGGCCGAGAAGATGAAGCGCCCGAGCAGGGATTCCAGCGAGACGCTGCCCTGAGTTTCAGTAATGCGCCCGCCACTGGCGAGCACCCGGTCTGCCCCGCCCGGCACCAGCGAGACATACTTGCCGCCCAGCAAACCCTCAGAGGTGATTTCGGCTGAGGTATCGGCAGGCAGCTTCAGCGTCGCATCCACGTTGATGGTCACTTCGGCGGCGAAGCTCTGGGTATCAATCCGCAGGCCGGTAACGGTGCCCACCTTCACCCCGGCAATCCGCACATCGGCGCCGTTGTTCAGGCCGTCGATCTTGTCGAACCGCGCGGTCAGCACCAGGCCGGTGGTGCTGCCCCCGGCACGGCCGCTGTGCAGCATGGCATAGGCCAGGAACAGCGCGGCCACCGCCAGCACGGCGGCGCCGGTGAACAACTCAGCCAGGCTGCGCTTCTGCATGGCGTTCAGCTACCCGGGGTCCAGGCTTCGTAGTCGGCCGGGCTGGCGGCGCGCTTGCCGCCATTGGCCCCCGCCGGGCGCCAGGCCAGCGCCGTGCCGGTGGGGTTGGGGCGATGCTGAGCCTGCCAGGGGTAAAGCTGCTTTTCGGGCAGGGGCGCATCCGTGGTGTGGTGCAGCCAGCCATGCCATTCCGGCGGCACCATGGTGGAATCAGTGCCACCCTTGGCATACAGCGCCCAGCGGCGCTTGCGGCCGTATCCGCCCGGCTGGTTGGCCCGGCTTTCATAATACTGGTTGCCGAAGCGGTCGGTGCCGATCTTGCGGCCGCTGAAGCGCACGCAGAGCCGAAACAGGAAGGACATGGGACACCTGAAGGTGAAGCTGAGCCAGAAGCAGGGCGGACAATCGCACAGCCGCGCGCCCGGTGCAAAGCCGGTGTTGTCCACAGGATATTGCGTCCCAAGCCGGCCCTACCCACTAAATGCGGCTTCCCGGCCCCGGGCAGGCTGGGTAGGCTTGGGCCATGGCGAAGATAACTGGCTCTCTTTGGGATGGCGTGGCCCTGCGCCGCAGCAAGGCGCAGGCGGACCCCGATTCGCCCGCAAGGCCGGTGGCACTGCCAGCCGCCTGGGCTGAAACCGATTCCGCCGCCGAGGCATTGGCCGCGCTGGCGCCGAGCGAGGGCCCGGTTTCCCTGCCGCGCGCCGCCGAGGCCTGGATTGGCCGCACCCTGGCGCGGGGCCGCAAGGCCGGCCTGCTGGACGATGCCGGCGCCCGCCATTTGGCCGAAGGGCTGCGCGCCCTGCTGCTGACCCGTCGTGGTGCGCCGGGGGCCGAGGTTTGGGCCGGCGCCGCCAAGCCGGAGCCACGCTTTGTGCTGCACCTGCCGGCCTTTCTGGAACCCGAGGGCGGGTTTGACCTGGAAGGCTATACCGAGGCCTGCGGCCTGGGCGTGCTGGCGCTGGACTGCCTGACCCAGGCGCGCGCCCCGCAGCTGCGCCTGGGCTTTGCCGACCTGGCCGGCCTGCTGGCGCGGCTGGGCCTGGAATATGACAGCCCCGAGGCGCGCGGCGTGGCCGCTGGGCTGGCGGCGCTGACCCGTGGCGCGGCCGAAGCGGCCTCGGGCCGCGTGGCCGGTAAGCTGGGCGCGCGGGAGCCGGTGGCGCTGCTGTGGCCGGCCCCGCCGGGTGAAACCGCGCTGCCGGGCTTGGCGGCGGCGGCCCGTGCGGCGCTGGATGCGGCGGCGGCCAGCCCTGGGCTGCGCCATGCCGCCCTGGTGGCCCTGGCGTTGCCGGATGCCGCCGAGGCGCTGCTGGGTGCCGAAGTGGGCGGGCTGGCGCCGATGCCGGGCGCCACCCGGCTGGTGCTGGCGCCCAATGGTGGCGCCGTGGAATTGCCGACGCGCACCGCGACCTTCGTGCAGGCGCGCTTTCCGCAACGCGCCGCCGCGCTGCTGGCGCCGGTGAATGAGGTGGCCCGCCAGGCGATGCGCGAGGCGATTTCGCCCTTCCTGCATGCAGCCCCGCCGGGCCCGGTGGCGCTGCCTGGCCCAGCGCGGCCGGCGGCCCGGCCGGTGGTGCTGCGCCAGCACAAGGGCACCACGCTGCATGTGACCGTGGGCGGGCATCGGGTGGCGCTGCGCAG
>CANFIE010000261.1 GCA_947446625.1 Acetobacteraceae bacterium
CCGGCCCGGCACCAGCAGGTTGCCCTCGAACACCCGGCGCGCCGTGCGCAGCACGCCGGCCCAGGCCACATCGTCCTCGCCGTTCAACTCCAGCGCCACGTCCAGCACGCCGGAGGGATGCGCGATCTGCACCGGGGAAGCGCCCGGCGTGGCGACATCATGCGCCACCGTGCCCGGGATGCGCGCGGCGGTGGCGATGCAGATGCCACCCGTGACCGCCATGGCCTTGTGGACGGCCAGCGGCGTCAGGTAGCGGGCGGTGATATGAGCATTCGTCGCCGGGCCGAGCAGCGCGATCTTCGGGATAACGCTATCAGAAACGTCGCCAAAGCCCATGCGGGCGCCAGCCTCAACGCGAATGCTCTCCAGCCGCGCCATCAGCGCCTTGTCGCCGTCAATGGCAGCCGGCGCGCAGTTGGCGTCCACGCCAACATCGGCGGCCTTCAGCATCATGGTCGGCATGGCGCAATCGACCAGGCTCACTTCCACGCCCTGGATAACGTCTCGCCGGTTGCCGGTGGGGAACAGCTTGCCGGTCTTGGCGCCGGCCACGTGGCGGAAACGCATTTCTATCGGCGCCGCGGTGCCCGGCACGCCGGGAATGCTGGCCTCGCCCTCATATTCCACCGCGCCGCCCGGGGTCTGCACCAGGGCTTCCACCAGCGCGCCGGTATTCTGGTTGCGAATGCGCACCAGCGTGGTTTCGCCCTGCACCGGCACCAGCCCGGCATCAATGGCGAAGGGACCAACCCCGGCGAGCATGTTGCCGCAATTGGGCCGCGTATCCACCTGCAACCGGTCCGGCGCCACCTGGGCGAAGAGGTACACCACATCCACATCCGGCTCGGGGCTGGGGGAAATGATGGCCACCTTGCTGGTCAGCGTATTGCCGCCACCAATGCCATCAACCTGCAACTGGTGCGGGCTGCCCATGGCAGCAATCAGCACGGCGTCTCGGGTGGCGGTGTCGGCCGGCAGGTCGCTGGCCAGGAAGTAGGGGCCGCGGCTGGTGCCGCCGCGCATCATCACGCAAGGGATACGGGTTTGCATCGGCCGGGTTCCTTCTGCTGCGGCAAGCGCCGGAGAGGCTGATTCACGGCCAGCGGCGATTCCGCCTCGGCCGATCAGGCTCTACGCCCACAGCCCCAACCCTGCCAAGCGGGGCTTCCTTGCCGGGCGCCGGGGCGCTACCCAGGCGGGCATGAAGCGCCTGCCCACCCTGCTGCTGCTGCCCGCCCTGGCGCTGGCCGCGCTGTGGTGGGGCTGGCCCGCGCCAAAGGGAGCGCAGGTTTACGCCCAGCACTGCGCCGCCTGCCACGGCGCCAGCCTGCAGGGCCAGCCAGACTGGGCCAGGCCCAACGCCGCTGGCCGGCTGCCCGCCCCGCCCTTGGATGCCACAGGCCATGCCTGGCAGCACAGCGACGCAGCGCTGGCACGGCTGGTGGCGCTTTCCATGGCCGCCACCGCCCCGCCTGGCTACCAGACCGACATGCCCGCCTTCGCCGGTCGGCTTTCAGCGGCGGAAATCCGCGCCGTGGTGGACTTCATCAAAGCCAGTTGGCCGCTCGGCACCCAGGCCAGCCAGGCGCTGCTGAACCCGAATGGCGCGGCCGAATTCGCCCGGTTGCTGCAACAGGCCGGGCCGGATGCGGAATGGACCTTCCCGGGCGAGTGCATCCCGCCCGGCACCCAGGCCCGCCCGCCTCAGTGAGCGTGGCTGTGGCCGCGGCTCATGGCCGGGGCGCCGGCGGCCTGCACCGCCACTTGCAGGGTTACGTCACCGGCGCGTTCAAACCGCAGGGTCAGCGGCACGCTGGCGCCCTGCTCCAGCGCCGCATTCAGGCCCAGCAGCATCACGTGCAGCCCACCCGGGCGCAGTACCACCTCCTGCCCCGGCGGCAGGGCAATGGCCGGCTGTTCGCGCATGCGCATCACATCGCCATCGCGCACCATGCTGTGCAATTCCACCCGGCCGGCGGCGGGGCTGCTGGCGCTCAGCAGGCGGTCCGGCGCGGCACCGGTGTTCTTCAGCGTCAGGAAGGCAGCGCCCGAGCCACCGCGAATGGCGGCGCGGCTCCAGGCCTGGGTGATGGTGATCTCGCCCTGGCGCACCTCCTGCGCGGCGGCCGGCAAGGCGGCAACCAGGGTGGCAAGGCAAAGACCGCGGCGAGCGAAGCGGAGCATGGGGGCGTTCCCTGACGATTGGCGGTTGATTACGCCCAGGCGGAGATTGACCGCAACCGCCATCCGCCCGAGTTTCGCGCCCATGATCGAGACCCTGCTCCCCCGCCTCTCCGCCCTGCTTGGCCCGCGTGGCCTGCTGACCGACGCCGCCAGCCTGGAGCCACACCTGGCCGACTGGCGGGCGCTGTATCGTGGCGCCACGCCCTGCGTGATCCGCCCTGGCAGCACCGCTGAACTGGCCGAGGCGGTGAAGCTGTGCGCCGCCGCCGGTGTGCCTCTGGTGCCGCAGGGCGGCAATACCAGCATGGTGGGCGGCGCCACGCCGGATGAGAGCGGCCGGCAGGTTGTCGTCTCCATGGCCCGGCTGAACCAGGTGCGCGACATCGACCCGCTGGACATGACCATGACCTGCGAGGCCGGCGTTATCCTGAAGGCGGCGCAGGAAGCGGCGGCGGCGGCGAATTGCCTGTTCCCGCTCTCGCTCGGCGCCGAGGGCAGCGCCACCATCGGCGGCGTGCTGTCCACCAATGCCGGCGGCAACACCACGGTGCGCTATGGCAATGCACGCGAGCTGATGCTGGGGCTGGAAGTGGTGCTGCCCGATGGGCAAATCTGGAATGGCCTGCGCCGGCTGCGCAAGGACAATACCGGCTACGCGCTGCGCCACCTGTTTGTGGGCGCCGAGGGCACGCTGGGCTTCATCACCGCCGCCGTGCTGCGACTGTTCCCGCGCGCCCGCGAAACCGCCGTGGCCTTCTGCGCGGTGCGGGATGAGGACGCGGCGCTGGCGCTGTTCCGCCGCTTCCGCGACCGCGATGAGACGGCGGTGCGGGCGTTTGAATACCTCTCGGGCGAGGGCGTCGGCTTCGCGCTGAAACACATAGAAGGCTGCACCAACCCGCTGGCTGGCCGGCACGACCATTACGTTCTGGTTGACCTGGCCTCCTCGCGCCCCGAGGCCGGGTTGCGCGAACTACTGGAAGCGGTGCTGGAGGCCGCCATGGAAGCCGGCGAGGTGGCAGACGCCGCGATTGCCGAAAGCGCCGCGCAACAAGCAAAAATCTGGCGCATCCGCGAGGAACACCCCGAGGCGCAGAAGCGCGAGGGCGCCAGCGTGAAGAATGATGTGAGCGTGCCGGTCAGCAAGGTGCCGGAACTCATCCGCCGTTCCTCGGAGGCCTGCCGCAAGCTGATACCGGGTGTGCGGCCGGTGCCCTTCGGCCATCTGGGCGACGGCAATATCCATATGAACCTGGAGCAGCCGGTGGACATGGACCCCGCCGCCTTCCTGGCCCGCAGCCACGACATCATGGACACGGTGAACGAGGTGGTGCGCGACCTGGGCGGCAGCTTCAGCGCCGAGCACGGCATTGGCCGGCTGAAGACCGACATGATGGAGGATTGGCGCGGCGGCGCCGAGCTGGCGCTGATGCAGGCGATCAAGCGCGCCGTGGACCCGGCGGCGCTGATGAACCCGGGCAAGGTGCTGCCCTGACAGCTGGAGCGGGTTGGGCAGGCCTTGCGGCCAGCCCGCCTCACATGCCGCGGAAGTAGTAGTCGCCCAGCGTCTTCAGCCCGATGTGGATCAGCAGCACCGTGCTGACCGGGTAGTTCACATGGGTGTAGAGGTCCTGGTTGAAGCGCCGCACGAAACGGCCTTCGATGATCAGGCACTCATCCTCATACCCGGCACTGCCCTGGATGAGGGCGAAGCGACCCAGGTTGAGGTCGTATTTCGCGGTGGCGTTCACCCGCCAATGGTCGCCGATGCGGGCAGTGCCACCCACCGAGACTTCCTCGCGGGTGCGTTGCGGAATGACGAAGGGCAGCGGCGAGGAATAGAGGTAGCCCATTTCCGCCGTCACTCGGCCCATGCGCAGGCGGGCAATGCCATCCACCATCTGCCGGTTGGTCATGTCCAGCGCATCCACGCGAATGCGGGCAATGCTTTCAAACCAGGGCGTGGGCGCCACACGTAGCCGGGCCACGTAGTCCGAGGCCGAGCGGCGCAGGCCGTCATTGGTGTATTGCCCGCTGGTGCTGTGGTCGTCCTGGATGGCATAGGAGCGGCCGGCCAGGCCTTCCACCGCACCGCCATTGGGGAAGTGCCAGGCGGCGCGCATTGCCATGTCGGCGCGGGTGCCGCCTTCCATGCGGTCGCGGCCGGAAAAGCGGTTGAGGGCGAAGAGGTTGGCGTCGGTGAACTCGAAGTCGA
Organism: Acetobacteraceae bacterium; assembly: GCA_947446625.1. GTDB lineage: Bacteria > Pseudomonadota > Alphaproteobacteria > Acetobacterales > Acetobacteraceae > CAIMOR01. The sequence goes on from CANFIE010000261.1 coordinate 4,400, forward strand.
TGCTGTCCTCGTTCGGCAGGCGGCTTTGCCGCCCCAGGCGCGGGCCGGTGACAATCTGCGCCCGCGGTTCCACCACCTGGTAGCCCAGCGTGTCGTCGTAGCGCACAAAGGGCATGCGCCAGTCGGCCGCCGCGCGGAAGTTGCTGTTCTGGTTCAGGCCATTGGCCTCGGGCAGGTTCACCGGGGCGTATTGCTGCTTGCCGGCCCAGTACCCGTTGGTTTCGCCCTGCACGCGCCAGGTCCACATGCCGCCCAGGCCGTCAAAATCCTGCCGCTGCCAGGTGGCGCGGTTGGCCAGGCGCTGGGTATGCGTACCGGTCAGGCGCACCACGCTCAGCAGGTCGGTGTCGAAGGTGAGGTGCCCGCCGCCCACCGCCTGGCGCGGCGCGTATTCGTAGTAGGCATGCGGCAGCACGAAGGGCAGCAGGTCGTTGTTGTAGTTCAGCTGCAGGCTTTGATAGGCGCGCATTTCAATGCGGGCATATTGCTCGGTGCCCCAGAAGCCCTCAACGAAGGCGCTGGAGGCATAGACCGGGCGCGACCAGGTGCGGATGGTCTGCAGGTAGGTGTCGCTGGTGGCGCGATTGATCTCGATGCCGGCGCGCCAATTGTCGTCAATGACAAAGCGGCCCTTGAGGAACAGGTGGCCACCCAACTGCTCCTTGGTGCGGTTGGTGCCGTTCAACGCACCCAGCGAGAAGCTGGCATCAAGGTCGCCATTGTTGAAGCGCTGCCGGTATTCGCTGAGCAGGAAGGGGTATTGGCGCGTGGACAGCAGCGGCGTGACGGTGATGTCGGAGCTTTGGTCGATGACGTAGAAATACGGCAGGATGGTGAAGGCGCCGAGGTAGTTGGTGACGCCCATCTGCGGGAACAGCCAGCCCGAGGCCCGTGGCGCACTGGGGTCCGGGTGGGAAAGATAGGGCGTGTAGAACACCGGCACGCCATGCACCTGAATGACCGCGTCGCGGTAGGTGATGCGTTGCAGGGTTTTGTCCTGCGTGGCCACGCCGGCGCGCACCTGCCAGGCCGGGGCGGCTTGCGGGTCTGTCGGGCAAAGGTCGCAGGCGGAATACACCACGCGAGACAATTCGTTGATGGTGCCGCCGGTGCGGCGCACGCCATTGGCGGCAATGCGCACATTGGCGGTCAGCAGGGCGCGCACCTCACGCAGCACGCCTTCCTTGAACTGGTCCTTCAGCTCGGCCTCTTCAGCGAAGAGCACCTGGCCATCGGGTTCCAGCAACTGCACATTGCCGCGTGCCGTGGCCACGCCGGTGTCGCGATTGTAGGTGAACTCGTCGGCGCGCAGCACGCGCTCGCCCTGCCAGGCTTCAACATGGCCACGGGCGGTCACCAGGCCGCGCTCGCGGTCGTACTCAACCTCATCGGCGGTGAAGGTCACCGGGGCGTTGTTGTCCACCGGTGCCGCGCCGCGCCGCATGGCCTGCACCGCGGTCGGGCCGGCGGGCTGGTCGGCCCGCAGGTTGCCGGTGGC
>CANFIE010000262.1 GCA_947446625.1 Acetobacteraceae bacterium
AGGGTTGGGCCTTGGCGGCCAGGTACAGCGCGGCGCGCAGGTTGCCCTGGGCCTGGGTGATGAAGCCCACCGCCTGCGCCCAGGTGATGCCGAGCGTGTGCGAGGCGCCGGGCACTGGTTCATTGCCGTCAGCGCGGGCGGCTTCATCCAGGTAGCCGACGAAGGTGCAGGTCAGCGCACCATCCACCGCGCTGGGCTCGCCGGACTGCGCGGGCGGCAGGCCAGTGAAGTCGAAGCGGCCATCGGCAATGCGCCAATAGCTGGCGGCGATGCCACTGTTGCCGATGGCAACTGAGAGCGAGAGAGCCATGGTGATTACCCCAAGCATTCGGCGGACAGCAGGCGGGCCATCCAGTTGACGTTCTTGTTCGCCTCGCCCGTGCCCGCGAGGCCGATGCAGCCACTGGTGGTGTCGGCTGTTACGGCCAGGCGCCATGCCGCCGTCGCTGCGTCGTTGTAGGTCGGCGCAAGGGAAGCGCCGCCGCCGCCAATCAGCGTGGTGCTGGCGGCATTGGCGCCGCGCTTCACCAGGGCGGTTACTTCCCAACCGGCGCTGTCGCCCGCCGTGCCTGCGGTGCCGCCGGTCTGGCGGGCATTCACCAGCAACTTCACCAGGAAGGTGCTGTTGTTGGGCAGCACCAACTGGTTGCCGGTGCCAGCGGCGGCGTTGTCGGTGGTCAGCACAACCGCCGTGGCGCTGGTGGATTGCCGGCGGGCGATCAACTCGCGGGTTTGTGCGTCGCCCGGGGTGGCGAAGGTGCCGGCGGCCCAGGCGCCCGCGCCGGAAATGCCGCGAGTGGTGGCGTTGGAGCCACCTGGCACCCAGGCATTCGCGCCACCAGCGGCGTTCTGCAAGCCACCCGCCACGGTGGCCCCGGTGCTGTTCGCCGCGTTCTGCTGGCCGCCACCAACGGCGGAAGTCAGGCCGCTGGCCACATTGCCGCTGCCGCCGGGCACAGCACTGTCCTGGCCGCTGGCGGTGTTGCTCTCGCCGCCACCGATGAAGGAATAGTTGCCGCTGGCGGTGCCGGTATCGCCACCCGCCACGGTAGCGCCGCCGCCGGAAGCGGTGTTGCGGTTGCCGCCGCCAATGGTCGCGGTGCTGCCCGAGGCCACCTGCGTTGCCGCGTTGCGCGAATGCTGGAAGTCATTGGCGAAGGTGCCGCGTGCGTTGCCGCCGGCGGCGGTGCTGTCCGCAGTCTGCGTGCTGATGTAGCCGTTGCCCTTGGGCGTGCCGATGTTGACGTTGACATTGGTGTCGGCGCTGCTGCTGTCCACGCCCAGCACCACGGCGGCCCCGGTGGCGGCGCCGGCCAGGCGAACCGCATTGCCGCCGCCGGCGTTGTTGACCAGCAGCGCGCCGGTCATGCTGTCGCCATCAAGCCGGGTGAACTGCTTCCAGCCGCTGGTGGTGAAGTGATCGAAGCGGGCCAGGTCACTGTTCCACCCAAGCATGCCGGCGGTGGGAGAGGCCGGCCGGCCTGCCGTGGTCCAACTCGGCAGGGTGACGCTGCCGGTGAAGACCGGGTTGGCCAGCGGCGCGCCGCCAATGCCCTGCAACCGGACCCAGGCGGTGGTGGCCAGGGCGGTGGAGTTGTCGGCCGTGGGAGCGGTGGGGCCACGCACCAGGCCGCTGCCCTGGGCGGCCAGTTGCAGGTCCACATTGGTGGCGCTGCCGGCGCCGTAGATCAGTGCGGCGGTGCTGCCGGTGCCGGCGCGCAGGCCCACATAATTCACCGGATTGGCGCCGGTGGCGTCCAGCTTCAGCGTCAGCCCGCCATTGCTGGAGAGGTTCACGCCGCCGCTGCCCTTGTCGGCCAGCAGCAGGGGTACGTTGGCGTCGCTGCCCTGGGCCTGGATGCTGACGCCATTGCCGGTGGTCGCGCCGCTGACCAGCACGCGGTTGCCGGTGCCGGTGGGGGTGGCCACTTCCAGCGCATGGGCGTTGGGCGCGCCGCCGAAGGTGAGGCCGCCGCTGCTGGTGGCGCGCAGCACCTCCACCCCGCCGGCCGCGCCGGCCAGGGTGTTGCCGCTGGGCAGGAACAGGCCGGTATTGGTGCTGCCGATTTGCAGGCCAGGCCGCGCCGCGCTGCCGGGCGGCGTACCGGTGGCGAGGATGCCGTTGCCGCTGCTGTTCTGCAGCGGGCCGGTGGTGCCTTCCAGCAGCGGCGGGCTGCCGAGATAAACCGCATTGGCCGGGTTGGTGCCGCTATCAACCAGGTGGATGGCGGCGGCGCCATTCGCCTGGGTGTTGAAGTTGACGCAGCGCAGGGCGAAAATGTCGAGCCGGTTGCCGTATTGCTCAACCCGGATGGCGTTGTCCTGCACGATGTCGCAGCGCAGGTTGCCGATTTGCACCCGGCAGTTGGGCGCGGTGATGCGAATGCCGGCGGCGCCGCTGATGGGCGTGCCCGAGGAGCCGAAGGCCTGGCCCTGGGTGGTCATGCTGTCGATCAGGCCGTCGGTGCCGGCGCCTTCCAGCAGCGCGCCGTACTGGCAGAAATCGGCATAGGCCTGGCCGATGTAGAACTTGGTGGTGACGCCATTGGTGCCGCCCGAGAAGCGGAACATGCTGCGCGCGGCGAAGACGAAGGCCTGGTCGATGAACACGCCGTCGCAGCGGCGGAACAGCATGGCATCGCAATTCGCCTGGATATACTGCATGACGAAATTGCTGCCGCCCCAGAACGGCCAGAAATGCACGTTGCGCAGGCGCGGCGTGTCGAAGCAGTCGTCGATCTCAACGCCAGTGGTGAAGACCTGGCCGCGCAGGCGGTGAATGTCGAGCCGGCCGGAGTTGCCGCAATAGATGCCCTTGTTGATGGCGAGCAGGTACAGGTTGTGCAGGTCCACGCCGCCCAGGCAGTCCTGCACGCGAATGACGTAGTCATAGGCGGTGGGCGCCCAGCTGGCATTCTGCGTGGCGGTGTGGGCCTGGAAGAAGGCGATATCGGCAATGCCGCCGCCACGGGCCGAGACCCCGGTGAAGGTGAGCGGGGTGAAGCCGGTGGTGTCGATCTTCAGCCAGGTACCGTTGCCGGGGCTGGGGCTTTCGGCAAAGCCCTGGCCCTGCAGGCGCACCGCCACGCTGCTGATGCTGATGGCCGAGGCCAGCCGGTAGGTCTTGGTGCCAAACAGCAGCGTGCCGCCACCCTTGCTGGCCAGGTCGTTGATGGCGGCCTGGATGGCGGGGGCGTCGTTCACGGTGCCGTCGCCCACCGCGCCGTAGTCACGCACATGGGCGCTGCGGCCGGTGAGCACGGCGTTGCGCAACTGCGCCACCGTGGCCTTGTTGGTGATGAGGCCGGCGCCGCTGGTCTGGACCAGGGCGGTGAGGTCGGTATCGGCGGCTGCAGAGGCGGCCGGCAATTCGCTGATGCGGGCGTCGGGCATGGGGCTCCGTTCCGGGCAAAACGCACAAAGGCCGGCGCGGACAGGGTCCGGCCGACCTTCAGGGAGAGGCGGTGGGGGCTGGGGAGAGCCTGATCCGCGCAGGCGGAATCGCCGGAGCGGTGGATCAGTCTCTCAAGCGATGGTCAGGACTGCTTCAGGCCAGTGCCGGTTTCCAGCAGCAGGTGGCCGGCGTTTTCCTGCAGCAGGAATTCCAGGTCCGCGCCCACGTTGAAGTTGAGCGAGGCAATGAACAGCGCGGGGTTGGCACCATCAGCGGCGCGAATGCGATAGCCGGCGCCCAGCGGCGGGGCGGGCAGAATGGCGCTGGCGCTGCCACTGATGACCGGCGCGGTGATGGCCGGCGGGACCAGCGCGCCGGTCACGTCGTACACGCCGAACACCACATTGCTGATGGCGCCGGTGACCTGGGCGGAAACCGGAATGGAGCCACCCACTACAAGGCCGGCCAGCAGCGGTGCCAGCACAATGGTGCGCGCCACGGCGCTGATGGCCTGGTTGACGGTGAAGTTGAACAGCGCCGTGCGCACCGTGGTCAGCGGGCCGACCACGCCATCCAGCGTAACGCCCGTGCCCAGGGTGGGGCCGGTGCGAATGGGCAGGAAGGCCAGCGCATCGGCGGCCTGCAGCAGCATCACGTCTCCGGCGCGCAGGCGGCCGCCGGAAGCGGCGAAATAGCCGCTGCCGGAAACCGTGCTGCGTGTGTCGGTGGTGACATAGCGCCACATGGTGAAGCCGTTGCTCTCGATGAGCGCGGCAAGGGTGGTGGAGGAAAAGGCCATGGGCATGCCTCGGCGTTGCGGCGCGCCTGGGGCGCAGCCGGTGGGGGAAGGGCGAGAATGTGCGGGGGCGGCGGGACGCTGGGGGTCCGGCGGGCTGGGAACGGGCGCAGCTATCCCGTTGACGGACGGAGGCGTAACAGACTAAAATCCTATCGTCAAGGGAAAATAAGCTTAACTGCGCATTCGGCCGATGGCTGCTAGGCTGGGGCTTTGCCGCCCGGACCCGCAACCATGCGCCTGCTGCCCTTGCTTGCCCTGCTTCTTGCCGCGCTGCTGCCGCCCGCCGCGGCGCAGCCGGTGCTGAACGTGTACAACTGGACCGACTACATCGACCCCGCCGCGCTGGAGGGCTTTCAGCGCGAAACCGGCATTCGGGTGCGGTACGATGTGTATGACAGCCTGGAGACGCTGGAGGGCAAGCTCTCGGCCGGGCGCAGCGGTTACGACATTGTGGTGCCAACCAGCGAACCAACCTTCGCCCGGCTGGTGCGCGCTGGTGCCTTGCGGCCGCTGGACCCGGCGCTGATCCCGAACCGGCGCAACCTGGATACGGCGCTGATGCAGCGCGTGGCCGGGCTGGACCCGGGCAACCGGCATGGCGTGATCTACCTGTGGGGCACGGTGGGGCTTGGCATTGCGGTGGACCGCGTGCGCGCCCTGTGGCCCGAGGCGCCGCTGGACAGCCTGGACCTGCTGCTGAAGCCCGAGAATGCTCGCCGCCTGGCGCGCTGCGGCCTGGCGGTGATGGACAGCGCCACCGACGTATTGCCCAGCGTGCTGCGCTGGCTGGGCAGAGACCCCGACAGCGCCGAGGCCGCCGACCTGCGCGCCGCCGAGCAGGCGCTGCTGGCGGTACGGCCGCAGCTGCGCGCCATTCCTGGCAGCGGCGCGCTGGTGGATATGCTGGCGAGCGGCGAGATCTGCGTGGCGCTGACCTATTCGGGCGATGTGATTCAGGCGGCGGCGCGGGCGCGCGCCGCCAACCGGCCCGGCGAGTTGCGCTACCTGGCGCCGCCCAGCGGGGCGCATTTGTGGTTCGACATGATGGCGATTCCGGCCGATGCGCCGAACCCCGAGGCCGCGCACGCCTTCATCAACTACCTGCTGCGCCCGGCGGTGATGGCGGGCGTGACCAGCACCGTGCGCTTCCCCAATGCGGTGCCGGAGTCTCGCCCGCTGGTGGTGGCGGCGGTGCGGGATGACCCCAACGTGTATCCACCGGCTGAATTGCTGGCGCGGGCCTTCATTCCCGGCACGCCGGCCAGCACGGCGGAGCGGGCGCGCAGCCGGTTGTGGAGCCGCTTCAAGGCCGGGCGCTAGCCGTGCTGCTGCGGGTTGAGGCGGTCAGCAAAAGCTTCGGCGCCACACAGGCACTGGCCGGGCTTTCGCTTGCGGTGGAACGCGGTGAGTTCGTGGCGCTGCTGGGCGGTTCGGGCAGTGGCAAATCCACGCTGCTGCGCCTGGTGGCGGGGTTCGAGGCACCCGACGCGGGCCGCATTCTGCTGGATGGCGCCGACCAGGCCCGGGTGCCGCCACAGGCGCGGCCCTGCGGCATGGTGTTTCAGAACTATGCGCTGTTCCCGCATCTCAGCGTGTTCGACAACATTGCCTATGGGCTGCGGCGCGAGGGGCTGCCGCGGCTGGATATCGGCGCCCGGGTGCAGCAGGCGCTGGCCATGGTGGCGCTGCAAGGGCTGGA
>CANFIE010000263.1 GCA_947446625.1 Acetobacteraceae bacterium
TCGCCTCGCCCCGCGCCGCCACCGGCCTGCGCACGCTGGAACGCGTCTTCGGCGCCGCCTCCACCGAAACCCCAGCCCGCCTCATCCTCTGGGGCCAGGCGCTGCGCTGGGGCGGCGAGGCCGCACCGCTCGGCCTCGGCACTGGCGGCTTCCCCCAGGCCGCCGGCTTTGGCGAAAGGCGCGGCATGTACCCGCACAACCACGCGCTGGAAGCCCTGGCCGAAGGCGGCCTGCCCGGCCTGGCGCTCTGGCTCGGCGCCTTTGGCGGCGGCGTGGTGCTGGCCCTGCGCCAGGCCCGCCGCGTCGCCCCCGGCCGCGCCGCCCGCATCGCCGCCCTCACCATGCCGGTCGCCCTCACCGTCATGGTCAGCACCGACCTCGGCAACCGCATGGCCTGGTTCGCCCTCGGCCTGCTGCTCTCCCTCGCGGTGGAAAGCACCCCGCGCGATGTATGAACGCCACGGCAAGCGCGCGCTCGACATCGCCGCCGCCCTCACCCTGCTCCTGCTGCTCGCGCCCCTGATGCTCGGCGTCGCCCTGGCGGTGCGCCTCGCCCTCGGCGCCCCCATCCTGTTCCGCCAGCCCCGCGCCGGCCGCCACGGCCTGCCCTTCCAGCTCATCAAGTTCCGCAGCATGCGCCCCGGCCCGGGCGAGGACGCCACCCGCCTCACCCGCTTCGGCCGCGCCCTGCGCGCCTCGGCGCTCGACGAACTGCCGCAACTCCTCAACATCCTGCGCGGCCACATGAGCCTGATCGGCCCCCGCCCGCTGCCCGCCGCCTACACGCCGCGCTACTCGTCGCGCCAGGCCACCCGGCTGCGCGTGCGCCCCGGCCTGGCCGGGCTGGCCCAGGCCGCCGGCCGCAACGCCGTACCCTGGGAGCATCGCCTGGAGCTAGACGCCCGCTACGCCGAGCGCATCACCCTGGTGGGCGACCTCCGCATCGCCCTGCGCTGTGCCCTGGTGCTGCTGCGCGGCACCGGCGCCACCGCCCCTGGCCACGCGACAATGCCGGAGTTTCGGGGCTAGACCCTGACCGCTTCATCCTGAAGCGCCCGGGTGCCAGCTTTTTTGGTTCCAGCTTTTTTGCCTGAGCGACCAATTCACGCCCTGCGCCGTTTCCGCCTTGGCCGATCAGGCTCTAAGCTCCCCTCCAAAGAACCGGAGGAAGCGCCGCATGAGCGCCGACTATTACGTAAAGCGCCTGCACGCGCCGCTCACCCTGGCGGCGGCTGACCGCATGATAGAAGCCACCCTCCGGGCCGGCGCCGCCGCCGGACTGCTGCCGCTCGCGGTCGCGGTGCTGGATGCCGGCGCCAACCTCATCGCCTTCCGCCGGCAGGATGGCTGCGGCACCCTCCGCCGCGCCATTGCCGAGGGCAAGGCCAGCGCCGCGCTCGGCATGGGCATCGGCAGCCGCATCATCCGCGACCGGCTGAAGGAACGCCCGGCCTTCCAGGCCGCCATCGCCGCCGCCGCCGATGGCCGCTTCATCCCGGTCCCGGGCGGCGTCCTCATCCTCGCCCCCAGCGGCGAAGTCATCGGCGCCCTTGGCGTGTCGGGAGACGCTTCCGACAAGGATGAATACGCCGCCATCACCGGCATCCACGCCGCCGGCTTCGCCAGCCACCCGGCCGAACCAACCCCCAACTGGCAGGAGGCCGGGCTATGATCCGTCGCCGCACGCTACTCGCCACCAGCATCGCCGCGCCCTTCGCCACCCCCGCATTGGCCCAGCCCAACCCGTTTCCGGACCGCCCGCTCCGCCTCATCATCCCCTTCCCGCCCGGCGGCGGCACCGATGCCTTCGCCCGCCGCATCGCCACCCGGCTCGGCCAGGAACTCGGCCAGAATGTAGTGGCCGACAACCGCACCGGCGCTTCCGGCGGCATTGGCATGCTGGAAGCCATGCGCGCCCGGCCCGACGGCTATACCCTGGTGTTCAGCGGCGCCTCCACCCACGCGCTCTACCCGCTCGTGGTGGCCCGGCCGCAATACAACCCCATGGCGGATTTCGTCCCGGTAGCGCTGGTCGGCGCCAACACCGTCTGCGTCGTCGCCCGCGCCGAGGTCGCCACCGACCTTCCCGCCCTGGTCGCCCTGGCCCGCGCCCGCCCCGGGCAAATCCGCTTCGCCAACCCCGGCACCGGCACCTATGTCCACATGGTCGGCGAATACCTGCGCTACGCGGCCGGCCGGCTCGACATGCTGGCGGTGCCCTATCGCGGCAACGGCCCCTCCATGATCGACATGCTCGCCGGCCAGGTGGATGCCGGCACCGACACGGTGGTGACCAGCCTGGCCCACCACCGCGAGGGCAAGGTCCGCATGCTCGCCGTCACCTCGCGCCAACGCTCGCCCCTGGCGCCCGAGGTTCCCACCGTCATCGAAGCCCTCGGCCTGCCGGATTTCGAAGCCGCGCTGTGGAGCATGCTGGCGGTCCGCGCCGGCACCCCGCCCGACATCGTCTCCCGCCTGCACGAAGCCACGATGAAGGCCCTGGCCGACCCCGCCTTCCAGGAGGATCTGAAGCAGGCCGGCATCGAGGGCAGCCCCCCGGCCAGCCCGGCCCAGGTCGCCGCCTTCATCAACGCCGAGACGGAAAAATGGCGCCCCATCGTCGCCGCCACCGGCGTGAAGCTGGACGGTTAGAGCACTACGCGCCCTATTGGGCGCATTTCGTGCTCTATAACCATTTGAAACTAGAGCAAGAAATCCGTTCTGATGATTCCATCAGAATGGATATTGCTCTGGCGCTTTTTCATACCCTCAAACGCCGGGCGGGGCGCCTCCGCGCCCCTTGGCTTCGCCGCATAATCGGCGGCCGCCATTCGGCGGCTCGGCCCTACCCTACTTCCCCGCGCTGGCCGCCACATGCTGGCGGAAGCGCGGCATCACTTCCTCGGCCAGCCGCTTCATCGTCTCCGCCTCCCAGGCGGCGTTCGGCCCGCTCCAGTCCAGCCCGGCCATCAGCAAATGCCCGAACGGCCCCACCCGGTCGCGGAAGGCAATCAGCCGGTCCAGCACCGTCTTCGGCGAACCACACATCACGCAGTCGCGGATAATCGCCTCCAGCGTCACCGCCTCATCCGGCGTATCCGCCTGCGGCTTCAGCGTGGCCAACTGCCCGGCCCGCCGCCCCAGCGTGCTGAGGTAGTGGAAGTAATACCGGTTCGCCCCATCGGCATGCAGCATGCGGTCCTCGGCCTCGGCATCCGTCGCGGCAATGCAGAAATTCCGCCCCACCCGCCAGCTCGCGCCACTCACCGGCTTGCCGGCCGCGGCCAGCGCCTGGCTCATGGTCTGCCAGTGCCCTTCCACCACGCGCTCCACCACGAAATTCGCGCTCACCACGCTCCAGCCACGCTCGGCGGCGGTGCGCACGCCAAAGCTGTCGACGCTGCGGGCGGTAATGGCAATCTCCGGGTGCGGCCACTGATACGGCTTCGGCATGGTGCCCACGCCAAACTCGGGAATAATCGCCTGGGTAATCCGCGCGCCCTCAATGTCGTAGGGCGGGTCCTGGTTCCAGATCTTCAGCACCGTATCCATATTGGCCAGCATGCGCTTGCCGCGCTGCGCCGGGTCGGTATTGCCAAACAGCTCCCAGTCGCTCGCCAGACCACCCGGGCCAATGCCCATGATGAACCGCCCCTGCGCCATATGGTCAAACTGCGCCACCTCCGCCGCCACAATCGCCGGGTGATGGTTCGGCATGTTGATGACGCCGGTGGCAAAGGTCAGGTTGGTGCGCGGCAGCAGCCCGGCCATGAAGATCAACGGCGAGGGAATCGGCTCCGAACTCGCCGAGAAATGCTCGCCGATCCACAGCTCATGAAACCCCAGCCGGTCCGCCAGCAGAGACTTCTCGGTATTCTCCGCCAGCGTCTCATGCATCGGCCGCTCGGGCGGATGCAGCGGCATCATGAACAGGCCCAAACGCATCTCTATTTTCTCCATTTCTACGCCACCACAACACGCGGCGGCAGCCCAGCGCGCACCCGCAACAGCAGCCAGGCGGCAATCAGCATGTTCAGCGCATTCCAGCCCAGGCCGTTCACCACCGCCATCTGGTAGCTCGCCGTCGCGTCAAAGATCACGCCCGAAAGCCAGCCCCCCAGCGCCATGCCGGCCAGGGTGGAGGACAACACCAAGCTGATCCGAAACCCCGCCTCGCCGGGCGGGAAAAACTGCCGCGCGATAATCGCGTAGCTCGGCACAATCCCACCCTGGAACAGCCCAAACACCGCCGAGATCACATACAGCGACGCCAAGCTGTCAAACGGCAGAAACAGCGCCAGCGCCACCGCCTGCAGGCTGGAACCCAGCAGCAGCATGGCCGGTGCACCAATCCGGTCCGTCACCACGCCGGAAACCAGCCGGCTCACCACACCAAAGCCCAGCATCAGTGAAAGCATTTCCGCCCCACGCGCCGCGCCATAACCCAGGTCGACGCAGTAGGCCACGATATGCACCTGCGGCATCGCCATGCCCACGCAGCAGGCCACGCCCGCCAGCATCAGCAAGCCCTGCAAGCGGTTGGCCGAAACCCCCAGCCGCGCCAGGCCGCCCGCCGCCTGCGCCCCGGCCCCCGCCACCAGTACCGGCGGCGGCCGCCGCAACGCCAGCGCCAAGGGCAGCATGGTGGCCACGCAAAACACCGCCACGCCCAAATGCGTATTGCGCCAGCCATATTCGGCAATGAAGTGCTGCAGCACTGGCGGCCACACCGCCCCGGCGAAGTAATTGCCACTGGCACACAGCGCCACCGCAATGCCCCGCCGGCGCGTGAACCACAGCGACGTATCCGCCACCAGCGGCGCAAACACCGCGCAACTGCCAAGCCCGCCAATGAACAGCGCATACAGCAGCGCATACTGTCCCAGGCTGGCGGCAAAGGCGGTGCTGGCATAGCCAATGCCCAGCGCCAGTGTGCCCAGCACCACCGGCAGCACCACGCCGAATCTGTCGGCCAGCCGCCCCATCAGCACGCCACCCGCCATGAAGGCCAGCATGGTCGCGGTATAGGGCAAGGAGGCATCCGCCCGCGCCACGCCAAACTCCGCCTGCACGGCGGGCAGCGCCACCACAATGCTCCACAGCCCCACGCCGCCAATGGTCGCCAGCGCTACCGCCGCCGCCAGCCGCCCCCAGGCATAGCGGCTCTCCGCCTCACTCGGCTTCTGCATCACCCACTCAATCCATCTGAATATTCAGCCGCGCCAGCACCGGCCGCCAGCGCGCATCCTCGGCAGCCAGAAACGCCCCCAGCCCGGCCGGCGTGCTGCTCTCGGCAAACTGCCCCTCGGCCAGCATGCGGTCCTGGAATTCCTGCTGCGCAATCGCATGCCGCGCCGCCGCATTCAGCTTCTCAATCGCCTCACGCGGCACCCGCGCCGGCGCCAGCAGGCAAAACCAGGTCTGCGCCACCAGCCCGGGCCGCATCTCCGCCACCAGCGGCACCTCGGGCGTGCTCGGCATCCGCCGATCGCCGGTCCAGGCCAGCAGCTTGCCCATGCCGTTGCGCTCGGCCTGCAACCCGGTGGAACCGCCCACCACCATCAAATCCAGCCGCCCGCCGGCAAAGTCGTTCAGCTGCGCGCTGTCACCCCGATAGGTCACATCCTGGGTCTGAAACCCCAAGCCATCCTGCACCAGCGCCCAGGCGATGTTGTTGAAGCTGGATGGCCCATTGGTGCCATGCGTCAGCCGCCCCGGCCTGGCCTTGGCCATGGCCACAATCCCCGCCAGATCCTGCGGCAGCCCGGGCCGCACATTCACCGCAAAGGGCAGCTTCGCCACCAGGGAAACCGGGGCAAAGTCGCTCGCCTTGTAGGGCAGGTTGCGGGCAATGATCGGGTTGATCGTCGAAGCCGTGCCCGAGGCCA
>CANFIE010000264.1 GCA_947446625.1 Acetobacteraceae bacterium
AAGGACGGCACGCTGCGGGCGCTGGCGGTTTCCACCCCCGGGCGGGTGCCGGCGGTGCCGAATGTGCCGACCTTTGCCGAGTTGGGCCTGCGGCGGCTGACCTGCACCACCTGGATTGGCATTTCCGGCCCCAAGGGCCTGCCGGCGCCGATTGCCGCCAAGCTGACGGAAGTGACGGTGGCGGCCATGGCGAACCCGGCCATTCGGCAAACCCTGGCCGACCTGGCCAGCTACCCGCCGGCGCAGCCCCTGGTTGGCCCGGCCTTCGCCAGTTACATCGCCGATTATGTGAAGGAATGGACGGCGGTGGCCAAGGCGGCCGGGATTGTTGCCAGTTGAGGCACAGCGGCTGGCGGGGGTAGAACACCCCCGCACGTCGTGGAGAGCCTGGCCATGCAGATAACGCGGTCCCCGATTGCGGGTGGGGTGGTGCTGCATTTGGCCGGGCGGCTGGATTCTGAAACCAGCCCGGCGGCGGAACCGGAAGTGCTGGCGGCGCTGCCGCCCGGCGGCGTGCTGGTGCTGGACTTGGCCCGGCTGCGCTACTGTTCCTCGCCGGGGTTGCGGCTGCTGCTGGTGACGGTGAAGCAGGCGGCGGAACGCAAGACCCGGCTGGGCCTGGCGGGGGTACAGCCCGCCGTGGCCGAGGTGCTGGAATGCACCGGGGTGGACAAGGTGCTGCCCAGCTTTGCCACGGTTGAGGCGGCGCAACGCGGGTTGGGTTAGAGCACCATGCGCCCTGACGGGCGCATTTCGTGCTCTATAACCATTTGAAATTAGAGCAAGAAATCCATTCTGATGATTCCATCCGAACGGATATTGCTCTAACCCGCCTCGTCCTTGCAGAACCGCGCCACTTCCTCATGCGTGGCGAACCACACGCCGTCATGCCCGCTGATGTATTCGATGAGCGCGGCCAGCAGCGGCATGCGGCTGCGGTGGCCGATGATGTGCGGGTGCATGGTGAGCAGGAACAGCCCGCCTTCCTGGTAGGCGCCGTCGAATTCGGCCTTGAAGATTTCCAGCACGCTTGAGGGCGGCGTGTAGGGGCGCAGGCCGGAGAAGCGGACGAACATGAAGTAGGGCGCGTCGTCGCGGATCCATTCGGGCGGCAATTCCACCACGCCGGTGGGGCGGCCCTGGTCCATCAGCTCGTAGGGCTCGTCATCGCCCATCAGGGAACTGTCGTAGAGCAGGCCCATCTCCTCGATGATGCCCATGGTATCCACGCTGAAATCCCAGGACGCGGTGCGGATGCCAACCGGGCGGCGGCCGCTGGTCTTTTCCAGCACATCGGCGCTGCGCAAGGTCAACTCACGCTCCATGCCCGGCGGCAGGCTGGTATTGGCCTCATGGATCCAGCTGTGGATGCCGATCTCGTGGCCCTCATCGGCCAGGCCGCGCACTTCGTCGGGGTAGATCAGCGCGGTCACGGCCGGCACGTAGAAGCTGGCCTTGATGTCGTGCTTGTTCAGCAGGGCGCGGATGCGCGGCACGCCCTGGCGATTGCCGTATTGGCCCTGGCTGATGCGCATGGGGCTTTCGTCGCCATCGCGCAGAGGCGTGGTGTCGTGGTCACTGTCAAAGCTCAGCGCCACGGCGCAGCGGGCGCCGCCGGGCCAGCTGCGCGGCTTCAGGCTGCGGCCGGCGCGGGCGCGGTTGATGGCGGTGCGCCAGTATTCCTCGGGCCATTCCCAGGGCTGCTGCTTGTCGGCCATCGCATTCTCTCCAGTTGGGCTCAGAAGGGTACGCTGACCACGAAGGAAGTGCCAAAGCCCTGGATGCGCTCGCCCAGTTCATTGCGGCGGCGCCAGTCCACCGAGACGGCGGCGTTCTGCAACAGGGCCAGGCCGGTGGCGCGGCCAAGGTCCAGCGAGACGCCAGCGGTGTGCTGGTGGCCCTGGCCGCTTTCGCCGCTGCTGGTGTCGCGTTCGCGGCGCTGCATCCAGGTATAGGCCAGGGTCAGCGCGCCGCGCTTCAGCGCCAGGGCGGCGGTTGCCCATTCGGCGGTGCGGCCAGAGAAGCCGGCGGAATCGGTGCGGCGGGCATATTCGGCCGAGGGGGTCAGGCGGAACTCGGCGCCCAGCGGAAAGCTGCCCTCGATGCCGGCAACGGCGCCGGTCTCGGTCGCGGCGCGGGCGGCCAGCACGGCGTCCTGCCCTGGGCGGCGCAGTGAGACGCCGAGGTTGTAGGCGATCTGCCCGCCCGGCACCTCGTGCTCGGTGCCCACCCAGGAGGCGGTGAAGCCGCCCATGCCGCCGCGGTTGTCGGCGCCGCCCATCAGCCGCGTGGCGCGCCAGCGTTGCCGGATGGTGGTGCTGGCGGTGCCGGTGACGGGGTCGGTTTCCATGATGCTGAGTGGCCAGCGCGGGGCGAAGGCGCTGGAGGAAAGGAAGCTGGTATCGGCCTGGAACAGCTCCACCTGCAGGCTCTGGTAGCCAATGGGGTCGGGCAGGTCGAGCACCTCATCCATCCAGATGCGGGCGCCGAAGCCGAGCTTTTCGCGCAATTGGTAGTCGGCGGCGTAGTCGGCGCCGTAGAGGCCGGGGGCGCGGGACCAGGCGGCGCCGAAGCGCGGGTTGATCTTGCCAACGAAGAAACGCAGCGGGTCCGCGGTCCAGCGCAGCGTCAGGGTTTCGGCGTAGCCGGTATGGCGCGGCACCAGGCCGGCGGCGTCGGCCGGGCTGGGTTCCAGGCGCAGCATGGTGCTGATGGAAAAGCCGGCCGGGCCGATGAGGCGGGCGGCGAGGGCGGAGCGGTTATAGGCCGTGTCGTTGGTGGTGCCGCCCTGGCGGCTGCGTTCATAGCCAAACTGAGTGACGAATTGGCCGTTGAGGTCATAGAGCGGCAGTTGCTCGTTCTGCTGGTCTGGTGCTTCCAGGCTGCGCAGGCGGGTGGCCAGGTTGCCGGTTTGCCCGGCGCGGCCCTTGGCTTCTGCCAGGGTGGGACCGAGAGTGGGCAGGAGCAGGCTGAGCGCCAGCAGCGGGAGGAGGGAGAATCGGCTCATGGGGGTGAAGCCTAGCCGGGGGCGGCCGATGGCGGCAAAGTCCGGCCCGACGACTCGCTGAAAGTACCTGTGATGGCCGAGCCCACCGACCCCGCCCTGATGTCTGCCGAGACCCTGCTGGGGCTGTATGCCCGGCGGGCGCTGTCGCCGGTGGAGGCGTTGCAGGCGGTGATGCGGCGGGTGGCGCGGTTCAACCCCTGGGTGAACGCCTTTGCGGTGATGAACCCACGTGCCCTGCAGGCCGCTGGCGAAAGCGAGGCGCGCTGGATGGCCGGGCGGCCGATGGGGCTGCTGGATGGCGTGCCGAGCACGGTGAAGGATTTGCTGGACATGGCCGGCTTTCCGACCCGGCGCGGCAGCAAAACCACGCCCAACACGCCGGCCACCACCGATGCCCCGGTGGTGCTGGGGCTGAAGCAGGCCGGGGCGGTGATCATCGGCAAGACCACCACCACCGAATTTGGTTGGAAAAGCCCGGGCGACTGCCCGCTGCACGGCATTACCCGCAACCCGTGGAATCGCGAGCGCACGGTGGGTGGTTCCTCCAGCGGCGCTGGGGCGGCGGGGGCAGCCTGTTTTGGGGCGCTGCATGTGGGCACCGATGCTGGCGGCAGCGTGCGGATTCCGGCGGCGTTCTGCGGCTTGGTGGGGCTGAAGCCGAGCTTTGGCCGGGTGCCGCAATGGCCGCTGGGCGCCTTTGCCAATGTGGCCTGCGCCGGGCCGATGACGCGCACGGTGCGCGACAATGCGCTGATGTTTTCCGCCATGGCACGGCATGACCTGCGCGACCCCTTCTGCCTGCCCGATGATAAGCGCGACTGGCGCGACGGCATTGAGGATGGGGTGAAGGGCCTCCGGGTGGGCGTGGTGACGCGGCTGGGGTTTGAGCCGCCGCTGGACGCCGATGGCCGGGCGGCGCTGGAGGGCGCGGCCACCATGCTGGCCGAGCAGGGCGCGATTGTGGAGGAGGCCGACCCGCTGTTCCCCGACACGCGGGAGATTTTCGGCCGGGTATGGGGCGTGGCGCTGGCGCGGCTGGTGCAGACCATGCCGGAGGATAAGCGCGCCCTGCTGGATGCCGGGCTGGAGGAAGTGGCGCGGCTTGAGGGCGGCATGAGCGCGGTGGATTTTCTGGGCGCCGAGGCGCTGCGGATTGAAGCCGCGCATGCCGCCGCGCGCTTCCACCAGAAATACGATTTGATGCTGACCGCCTGCACGCCAACCGCGGCCTTTGCCGCCGACCAGCCGACGCTGCACCCGGTGCAGGCGCTGTGGCGTGATTGGGCGCCCTGGACCTTCGCTTTCAACCTGACGCGCCAGCCGGCCATTTCCGTGCCGCTGGGCATTGATGAAAACGGCATGCCGCGTGCCGTGCAGCTTGCCGCGGCGTTGTACCGCGACGACTTGGTGTTCCGCGCTGCGCGGGCGCTGGAAGTTGCCGCTGAGATTCCCCTGGCCCAACCTGAATAGGATCAACCCCGATGCGCCTTGTTACCTTCAAGAAGCCCGGCCATGTCGCCCATCATATCGGCGCGCTGCGGGCCGATGGCGCGGTGCTGGACCTGGCGGCGGCGGACCCGGCGCTGGCGGGCGGCAACATGCCGGCCTTCATCGGCGGCGGCGCGGCCATGCTGGACCATGCCCGCAAGGCGGCGCTGACCGCGCCGGTGGTGGCGGGTGCCGTGCTGTGCGCACCGATTCCGCGGCCGCCGAAGAACGTGTTCTGCGTGGGCAAGAACTACTACGAGCACGCCGCCGAGTTTGCCGGCAGCGGCTTTGATGCCAGCGCCAAGGAAGTGGTGCCGGAAGCGCCGGTGGTGTTCAGCAAGCCGGCCACCGCCATTGTCGCGACCGGTGAGCCGATCCTCAGCCATCTCGATACCTCCGGCAGCACCGATTACGAGGGCGAGTTGGCGGTGGTGATCGGCAAGGGCGGGCGCGGCATCAGCAAGGCAGACGCGCTGAGCCATGTGTTTGGCTACACCATTGTGAATGACGTGACGGCGCGCACCCTGCAGCACAAGCATCGGCAATGGGTGCTGGGCAAGGGCATCGACAGCTTCTGCCCGATGGGGCCGGCGATTTTGACCGCCGATGAAGTGCCGGACCCGACCAAGCTGCACCTGACCACGCATGTGAATGGCGAGAAACGCCAGGATGTGCTGGTGGCGGCGCTGATCTTTGACATTCCGACGCTGATTGAGTGCATCAGCGGCTATATCACGCTGGAGCCGGGCGATGTGATTGCCACCGGCACGCCGGTGGGCGTGGGCATCGGCTTCAAGCCGCCGGTTTTCCTGAAGCCGGGCGATGTGGTGCGGGTGGAAGTGGATGGCATCGGCGTGCTGGAGAACCCAGTCGTATGAGTGCGTCCGATCGCCAGGGCGCCGCAGGGCGCGGCGGCGTGAATCGGCCGCATCGCATGCATCGGCGGGCGCTGCTGGCGGGGCTGGCGGCCACGCCGGCCTTCGCGCAGGGCAGCTTCCCGGAGCGGGCGGTTTCCCTGGTGGTGGCGTTTCCGCCTGGTGGCCAGGCCGATGTGGTGGCGCGGCCAGTGGCGGCGGGGCTGGAGCGGCTGTGGAAGCAGCCGGTGCCGGTGGTGAACCGCGCCGGGGCCAGCGGCGAGGTGGGCAATGCCAGCGTGGCGCGTGCGGCGGCTGATGGCCATACGCTGCTGATGGCGCTGTCCTCGCTGGCGGTGCTGCCGGAAGCGGCGCGGTTGTTTGGCCGGGCCCCGGCCTATGAACTGGACCAGCTGGCGCCGATTGCGCTGTTCACGGCGGACCCGACCTTTCTGGTGGTGCCGGCCAATGCGCCCTGGCAAACGCTGGAGGAGTTCATCGCCGATGCCAAG
>CANFIE010000265.1 GCA_947446625.1 Acetobacteraceae bacterium
CCAGCGCTTCGCTGGCCAACTCCACCTTGCCGCTGGGGGTGGCCGGCTGCAGGTTGTGGAACAGCGCCAGGGGCTCCCCGCCCGGCGCCGCCATGCGCAGCGCGCTGCCGGTGGGCAGGGTGGCCGGGGTGTGGCCTTGCAGGCGCGGATGGTCGGCTTGCAGCGCCTCGTTCATCAGCGTGGCGTCATCCACGGTGAAGCACGGCTCGGTAAAGCCGAAGCGCGCGGCGAGGCGACGGAAGATCTCAGTATTCGGCAGCGCCTCGCCGGGTGGCGGCACCACGGGTTCGGCGCGCTGCAACCAATGCTGGCCATAGGCGCCATACAGGTCATGGCATTCATAGGCCGAGGCAGCGGGCAGGATGATATCGCAATAGGCCATGCTCTCGGTCATCGCGATCTCAATGCCCACCGTGAACACATCCTCGCGCAGCAGGCCGCGACGCAGGCGGTTCTGGTCCGGGTGCACCACCAGCGGGTTGTGGTTGTAGATGAACAGCGCCCGCAGCGGCGGGGCGATATCGTCCTCGGCCAAATGCCGGCCAACATCCAGAATATTGATGGTGCGGGTGTTCGGCGGCAGCAGGTCTGCCCGGGTGAAGGCCGGGTTGCGCGGAAAGGCATTGCCGGCGGCGGCGATGATGCCGTTGCGCGCATCCAGCTTGCCGAGCAGCGCAGGCAGGGCAAAGACGGTGCGGAAGCCGCTGCCGCCATTGCGGCCACGCTCCGGCCCATTGCCAGGGGCCAGCACCAGGGGAGAAGCCTCGGCCATCCAGCGCGCCAGCGTCTCAATCGCCTCGGCCGGCACGGCGCAGGCCTTGGCGGCGCGCTCAACCGGCCATTCGCGGGCCAGTGCCATGAACTCGGCATAGCCCAGCACATGCTGCGCGATGAAGGCCTGGTTGTGGGCGCCAAGGCGCTCCAGCTCCGTCGCCAGGGCAAACCCCAGCAGCACGTCAGTGCCGGGGAGCGGGGCAATGTGCAGGTCGGCCTGTTCGGCGATTTTGGTGCGCAGCGGGTCCACCACCACCAGCTTGCCGCCAGCGCGCCGCGCGGTGGTGAGCTGCCGCACCAGGTGCAGGTTGGTAACCGTGGCATTGTTGCCCCACACCAGGTTCAGCGCGGCACCGGCGGCTACCTCCGGCCCTAGCCCCGGCACCGGGCCAAAGGTGCCCAGCCAGGCCTCGCGCCGCACGCCGCCGCACATGGCACCACGGAACAGCTGCGAGGCGCCGAGCTTGTGGAAGAAGCGCAGCGACATGCTGTCATAGCTCAACATGCCGTGCGGGCCGGCGTAGTTCAGCGGTGCTACCGCCTGCGGCCCATGCTGGGCGACGACGGCGCTGGTGCGGGCGTGGATCTCGTCCAGTGCCTCGGCCCAGCTGATGCGCTGGAACTCGCCGCTGCCACGCGGGCCGCTGCGCCGCATCGGGTAGTGCAGGCGCTGCGGCCCGTGCACCCATTCGGCGGTGTGGTGCGCCACCTTGTTGCAGATAACTCCCGCCGTGTAGGGCAGGGCGCTGGAGCCGCGCACCTTGGTGATGCGCTGGTTCTCTACCGTCACGGTGAGGCTGCAGGTATCCGGGCAGTCCAGGGTGCAGACGCTGGGGTGTTCGGTTGCGGACATGGGAGCCTCCCTGGATATCGGGAGGCTAGTGCATCACGCCGCCATACTGAAGCGCCCAGGCGTTCTCAATTCAGGTGCCGCAGAAGGTCTGGTAGCCGGGGCGCTCCACCGCCGGGGGCAGGGCGTATTCTTCCTGGCCCGGCACTTCCTCAAAGGGCTGGCCCAGCACCAGGTGCAGCGCCTCGAAGGGGCCGAAGTCGTCGCGCGTGGCGGCTTCCAGCGCCGCCTCCACCAGATGGTTGCGCGGGATGTAGGCCGGGTTTTCCCGCCGCATGGCGCTGGCGGCGCCGGCCGGCAGCAGCGGCCGCCACCGTGCCGCCCAGGCATTGTAGGCGCCGGGCGTGGTCAGCAGGGCGCGCATGGCGGCATCGGCCTCGGGGCTTTCGGCGGCGGCGCACAGGGTGCGGAAGGTCAGGGTGAAATCCGCCTTGTCCTGCGCCATCAGCGCCAGCAGCTCCTGCGCCAGGGCGGCATTGGCCTCGCTGGCCTCGGGCAGCCCTATCTTGCGGCACAGCCCGGCACGGTAGGCGCCGTGGAAATGCTCGGGGAATTCGGCCAGTGCCTCCTGCGCCAGGGCCACGGCGGTGTCGCTATCCTCGGCCAGCAGCGGCAGCAGGGCTTCGGCCAGCCGCGCCAGGTTCCACTGCGCAATACGCGGCTGTTGGCCATAGGCATAGCGGCCCTGGTGGTCGATGGAACTGAACACCGTGGCGGGGTTATAGGCGTCCATGAAGGCGCAGGGGCCGTAGTCGATCGTCTCACCCGAAATGGCGCAATTGTCGGTGTTCATCACGCCATGGATGAAGCCAACCAGCAGCCAGCGCGCCACAAGCCGCGCCTGGGCGGCAATAACCCCACGCAGCAGCCCGAGCGGACCCTCAGCCTCCGGGTAGTGCCGGGCGCGGGCGTGCTCGGCCAGCAGCGCCAGCGCCTCGTTATCTTCCTGCGCCGCGAAGAACTGGAAGGTGCCCACGCGGATATGGCTGGCGGCAACGCGGGTCAACACGGCACCGGGCAGGTCGGTCTCGCGCCACAGCCATTCCCCGGTGGCCACCGCCGCCAGGGCGCGGGTGGTGGGAATGCCGAGCGCGGCCATGGCCTCGCTGACCAGAAATTCCCGCAGCACCGGGCCCAGCGCGGCGCGCCCGTCTCCGCCGCGGGAAAACGGGGTGCGGCCCGAGCCCTTGAGTTGCAGGTCGCGCCGGCTGCCGGTGGGGGTCACCACCTCGCCGACCAGCACGGCGCGGCCGTCGCCCAGCCGGGGGGTGAAATGGCCAAACTGATGCCCGGCATAGGCCTGGGCGATGAAGGCGGCGCCCGGCGGTACCGCGTTGCCTGCCAGCCAGGCCAAGCCCTCGGGCGTGCTGAGTTCCACCGGGTCCAAGCCCAGCTCGGCCGCCAGGGCGTGGTTCAGCCGCAGCAGGCGCGGCGCTTCAACCGGGTTGGGTTCCAGCGCGGCGAAGAAGCGCTCGGGCAGGCGGGCATAGCTGGTGTCGAAGGCGATGGGCATGGCGGGTTCCGCGCTGGAGCCTGGTGTTTCCGGCGGAAACGGGCAGGGAGGACGCCATAGAATGGGGTGCGCACGCCGCAAAACCAGGGGCCGGCATGGCGCGGGGCCATGCCGGCATTGGCTGGCTCAGCGATGGCCGGTCATCTTGGCGCTGGCATTGGCCAGGGCGCGGTCCAGCACTTCGATCAGCGTGTCGCATTCGCTGCGGGTGATGACCAAGGGCGGCGACAGCACGATGGTGTTGGAATGCCGGGCGCCGCCGCCGGAGCGGCCGACGATGACGCCATTGGATTTACAGAATTCCACCACGCCACCCACCAGGCTGCCATCCAGCTGGGTCTTGCTCTCGCGGTCGCGCACCAGCTCAATGCCAATCAACAGGCCCTTGCCGCGCACATCGCCGCAAATGCCGTGCTTGAACAGCGTGGCCTTCAGCCCGTCCATCAGGTAGGCGCCCATGGTCGCGGCGCGCTCGGGCAGCTTTTCCTCCAGCATGATCTCGATGTTGCGCACCGCCACGGCGGCGGAAACCGGATGCCCGCCATAGGTGTTAACCTGCATCACCTGCCGCGCCTCGGCCACTTCGCCCAGGAAGCTGTCAAACACGTGGTTCTTCACCACGGTGGCGGCGATGGGCAGGTAGGCGCTGACGATACCTTTGGCCACGGCCATGATGTCCGGGCTGATGCCCCAATGCTGGTGGCCGAACATCTTGCCGGTGCGGCCGAAGCCGTTGATCACCTCATCGACATGCAGGAGCACGTCGTACTTGCGGCAAATCGCCTCCACCATCGGCAGGTACTCATCCGGCGGCACCGCAATGCCAACACCGGACATGATCGGCTCGACGATGATCTCGGCCACGGTCTGCGGGCCTTCGCCTAGAATGGTGGTCTCGATGGCGGTGGCGCAGGCCACCTTGCAGGAAGGGTATTCCAGCCCCAGCGGGCAGCGGTAGCAGGTGGGCGCCGGGGTGTGGATGAACTCGCCGGCATAGGGCTCGAACTTCACCTTGCGGTCACCCATGCCACCGGCCGCCAGCGTGGCCAGGGTGGTGCCGTGGTAGGCGTAGTAGCGGCTGATGGTCTTGAAGCGGAACTCGCCGGGGTATTCATGCTTGGAATACTGCCGGGCGATCTTGAAGCCGGCCTCATTCGCCTCCGAGCCTGAATTGACGAAGTAGCTGTGGTAGCCGCCACCCATCAGGGTGTTCAGCTGCTCGGCCAGCTGCGCCGCCGGCAGGTTCATGCCGGTATGCGGGTAATAGGCAATGGCCTGCATCTGCTCGGCCGCCACCTGGGCCAGCTCCGTGCGGCCATAGCCGATGTTGACGCACCACAGCCCGGCCATGGCGTCGAGGTAGGTGGTGCCATCGGCATCCACAATGGTGGAACCCTGCCCACCCGTGACCACCATTTGCTGCTTTTCCAGCGCGGTATGCTGCACCAGCGGATGCAGGACATTGTCCAGGTCCTGCTTCACCACGCGGGCGCGGGCTTCGGGATCGGGCTGGTTGGTGAGCGACATGGGAAGCCTCGGGCTGCTGCGGGAAGCCGGCAGGCTAGGGCCGATGGCCCTACTTTGTCACGCGGCGCGACACATAAAAAAAAGGGGCCAGCGGCGCACCGCTGACCCCCATTTTATCTCCTGCCCCTTGCGGGGAAGGTCCTACTCCTCGCCAGCCATCTCGCGGCGGCGGCGGATGGCGGCACCCAGAATATCGCCCAACGAAGCACCGCTGTCGTTGCTGCCGTATTCCTTGATCGCCTCGCGCTCCTCCTCAATCTCCTTGCCCTTGATGGTCAGGGCCAGGCGGCGGGCGGCGCGATCCACGGCGGTCACCTTCGCATCGACCTTTTCGCCAATGGCGAACTTGTCGGGGCGCTGGTCGCCACGGTCACGGGCCAGTTCGGCGCGGCGGATGAAGCCGGTGAGGACTTCCTCAACCTTCACTTCAATGCCGTTGGCCTGCACCGCGGTCACCACGCAGGTCACGATGTCGTTCTTGCGAACGCGATCGAGCACCTCGGCAGCCGGGTCGGCGGCCAGCTGCTTGATGCCGAGCGAGATGCGCTCCTTCTCAACGTCAACGTCCAGCACCTTCGCCTTGATGGTGCTGCCCTTGGCGTAGGCGTTGATAGCCGTCTCGCCGGGCTCGTCCCACGACAGGTCGGACATGTGGACCATGCCGTCGAGGTCGGGGCCGACGCCGATGAACAGGCCGAACTCGGTGATGTTGCGAATCTCGCCTTCGATGATGTTGCCCGGCGGGTTCGCCTCCAGGAACACTTCCCAAGGATTGCCCTGCGCCTGCTTCAGGCCCAGCGAAATCCGGCGCTTCGGCTCGTCCACGTCCAGGATCAGGACATCGACTTCCTGGCTGGTCGCAACAATCTTGCCCGGGTGGACGTTCTTCTTGGTCCAGCTCATCTCGCTGACATGCACCAGGCCTTCAACGCCCGGCTCCAGCTCCACGAAGGCGCCGTAGTCAGTGATGTTGGTCACGCGGCCAGAGAACTTGCCACCCACCGGGTACTTGACGGCAACGCCTTCCCAGGGATCGGACATCAGCTGCTTCATGCCGAGGCTGATGCGCTGGGTCTCGCTGTTGAAGCGAATGACCTGCACCTTCACCGGCTGGCCGATGGTCAGGGCCTCGCTCGGGTGGTTGATGCGGCGCCAGGCGATATCGGTGACGTGCAGCAGGCCA